>CALFLM010000087.1 GCA_937880075.1 uncultured Romboutsia sp.
CTTCCATTTTTCTCCAGTGCATACCTGGAAAGAGTTCAAAGATACTTGGCCTCCTTTATAGGTTGATGTTCCATAATAAGTATAATTACCTGTATTCTTTATTGGATTTCCATCACTATCATAAGTTATATATGTATAAGTACCTTCATACGTTATACTCTTGTCAACATATTCATAACTTGAATTTTCTGTTATGTAAGTATATAGCTTTCCATTACTACCAGTTATTTCATCTTCTCTTTTAACAGAATATTTATCAACATTCTGGATTTTAGCAAGAGTTGCCATGTGATTTTCTTTGTCATTCTTTAAGAAATTCTTTATTTCATCTAAAGAATCTATGAAATCTGGTGCACCACCAATAATTCTATCTACCCAATATTTTGTATATGTATAACAATTTTCTTTAGCAGTTACTACATAACTATATGTATCTTCTTTGTATTTATTGAGTTTTACATCGATATTTCCAATATCAACCTTTATATTATTTATATCTTTGTTTATCTTGGTAAATTGTTCAGATGCATAAGTATAAAGATTATTATAGCAAGTATCTGTATAATTATGGTTATGCTTCAACCACATTTCTACAGATCTTGGATTATCTATAGTTTCTACTACATCTTCTTCAGGGGAAAAGTAAGACATTCCAAACGTTTGACTGAATATTGGGTTGTATGACATTGCAATCCATTCAGCATTATTCATATTTTCTTCCTTTTCTAATCCCCATCCACTAGCAATCAAGTTACCTCTCAGCCAAAGAGAAGTTCTCTTATGGCTATTAGATAAGTTGCTAGACAGAACTATGAGTGAACCAGTTCTGTTTAGCATCTTAGGTATTTTGGTTGATGATGAAGTAATAAAACTTACTTTGTTATATTCTGAAATTGCCATTTATCCGATTATTTTACTTATATTTTACCTCATTGATATTACTTCATCAGTAAATGTATTATACGAATTAGAAGATGTATCTATGTTTTCTGATGACATATCATAGTTTCCTGTGAATTCAATCATATAATGATAAGGATCCCTTATGAGTGAATTTCTCAAATCAAAATACAATGATTTTACTATGGAATTGCTATTTGAATTAGTATAATATTCAAATTCTATTGGGATTGACAAGCTTTCTCCAACTTCAATGTATTTAGAAGCTTTATCTTCTCCACTAGTAAGTATAGTATCTAATGAAAGCAAAGATGGATAAACAAATCCACCAACAAAACTGTTTTGTGATGAGAAGTTTCTTATACTTCCACCTCCACCCATGAATGTATTGAATGTTGTATTATTTGTAAGATATTCATAATTGGCATTTTCATTATTTGAAGAAACTTTTACTATATCTTCATATCTCATCAACCAGTTGTTGTCATTAGATAAACCATAATTGTACCAAGAAGAATTAGACTTTATTATATCTACATAAATAGAATCTGTAGTCTTGTTTTCCGTAGTAGAAATTTCATTCAGTTTAGATGTATACTCTAACAATTTATCATATTGTACTCCATCTTTAGAATTGATATTGTCGAAAACAAGTCCTTTCCATTTTACACTACTTGTACTTATTGTAGAAGAATGCAATGAACCTTGTCTTGGCCTATATCCTAACAATACTTGTCTGTTGTTTATTCCAATATAGTTAGAAGGAGTTATTTGATACTCCAACTTATTTCCATTTGAAACATTTATTTCATCTTTACTATTCTGTTCAGTAGTTGAGAAATATATAGAAGATCCATTCCAAGCAGAATTCTCTCTAAAGTAAATCCATTGTCCAAGATACTGTGCAGATATCTTATTGTTTACTAACATTGGAACTCTTTCGAAGTTAGCTAAGTTGGAATTATAAGAGTCAATATTACAATTTATCAATGGGGTATTTGTATTACCAGGGAATATACTATAAAGATTCAATCTGACATCACCAGTATTCTTTATTACAATATTCATTGGTTTCTTAATGAATATATCAGAAATATGGTTGATGTTATATATATTTACTGAATTCTTTGTATTAGGTGACAATAGTATAGAATAATCATCATAAGTCAAGTATACTTCAAACTTACTGTTTGATTCATTATCTATTAAAGTTTTCCATTTTTCAACATTATTATTCATATCATTAAGTTTATCCTTCAATGATATCATCTTATTTTCTGGTGTATTGAAACCAGAATATATGTTTTCTGGTGTATGGAAGAACGTTTGATCTGAACTTATTACTTTATCTTGTATGTGCTCTGTATATCCATCATCTATTAAAGTTTTTGAGAACGCCGAAGTAACAGTATCTTTATCATTTTCTGTAAGTATAGTTGTCAAATCTATATTAGACTTATATTGTGATGGAAATACTACAGTCTTTTCATCACTCCAAGGAGTATATATAGAAATGAATGGCTGTCCAATATTGAGTTTATATCTTAATCTTATGATTACATCTTCACCTTGTTGTATTGGAATATCAATTTGATTCCACTTAATGATGTTATCTGTTGTAGAATAATCAACAAAGTCTACACCAACAGAATTATCAAATACTAGCTTTCTTTGCCTATCTATATTACTTAATCTATTCCAATCAGTAAAAGTAGAAGAATCTATAGATATGAGTTGGTTGTTTTCTTTATTTGTTGATTTATATTTATATTCGACATCACATCCAATTATCTCTACATCTATTCCATTACCTATTGAAGAAACAAGTTGAGAAAGATACTTTATATTTGTTACTCCTCTTACTCTATATTTTACCTCATTTCCAGTAATATCCAAATCAGTAGACTTTATGTTTATTTCATCTACTATAGAATTCAACTGGGACTGTAAATGTATCTTTTCAGTATAAAGATAATTAAGTTGGGTTTTAAGAGAGTTTTGAGTTACTGTTATCTCTTTAGAGAAATCAGTAGTCATAAGCTTGTTTGTCACCTCATTGATTTCTGATTGCTTAGCAGATATTTGCTGTTGAAAATCATTCTTAGAAGCATGTAAGCTCTTTATTTCTTCATTACTTGTATCATCTACTAAATGCTTATTGATTGGTACAACTTGCAATATGTTTTCAGTATCAAATGTATTAGATACTGCAATTTGCATATCATCAGAATCTTGTAATGATTCTAATTGTGACATAGTAAAGTTGCTTATTTGTGGATAAGCCGTATTTGTTATACCAAGGATCAAATCACCAATGTTTGTACAATATTTCTTATAATATTTCAAATAAGAAAGATTATTACCATATTTATCTTGTACAAAATTACCACCAGCATCTTTTACATAGATAGAATTTAGATCACAAAACAATGGAGTAGACCAGGAAGATCTAGTATTGTTTGATACAGCAGATAAGAATACTATAATATATTGGTTTTCCTCTAATGGTATCTCTACATAATGATAGTCAGAATAATTACTGTTGTATATAGAGAAAACCATATCATTATTTTCTTCTGTAGTTTGCAATGCCGTATGCCCGGAAGTTTCTTCTATCTCTATCCGCATATTTGAATAATCTACATCCTTTACTTTCCATGTAGTAGATTGTCCTTTCATACATAAGAAATCACCGGCTTTCAACTGATAAGAAATGGTTGAATCTTCTGAATTGAAATATTCAAATGTATTTAAATTTAAAATATAAGAAAGCTTTGAACCAATAGAAACGGTATGTGGATTGTCATTTCCTAATTCTTCTTTTGTTGGAATAGATTCTATTCTGAATGCACTTCTATATCTTTCCTGCTTAATAGGAATATCAAGTTCACTATCATATTCTTCATAATCATTTCCTTTTGTATACCCATATAAAGCAGCCTTTATATCTTCATAAGAAGAATATCCAGATAAAGCATTATACATATCATAATCATATATCACGATCTTTTTCATCATCATTGAAGATATGATATCTGACATGTTTGGTATATTTACTTTAAGATAAGTCTTAGGTGAAACTAAGTCTTTTAAGAAATTGTTGTCTTTAAATAATGCAATAGGATTTGCAGATTCTAATTTAGGTGTAGAAGGAGAAATTCCATTCTTAACCATCTTTATCTTATACAAATCATTTGTTGACTCTAACCAAGCTTCACCAGAATTTGGAAGTTCTATTAATGAAGATAATGAAGAATCCAACTGCTCTATCTTATTGTCAAGATATAGGAATGATGGTATTCTTAAAGTTTCCCTTTCACCCTGAGGGTTTGTGACTACTAAAGATATTTGACTATCTCTAGTAGACAAACTCTGGGTCATTGCTTTTATCATATCATAGCATTGAATATACATGCCATGGAGTTTTGTATAGTACTCTTTTATAGAATTGTTAGTTATCATCCGTTGATTTCTTCTTTAATATATCCTTATACTTAAAAATACTTTTATCTGCTTAACCTTCACGTTGAACCCACTGAAGCTGCAGACCTTCAATAGAGGCTTCGAGATAAGATACTTGATATGTTATTTGGTTTTTAAAATCCATTATGTCGGTTCGGAATGTATCAAGATTGTAAGCTGTCAAAACTGAACCAACAGCAGATTCTAATGAAGTTACTCTTTCACTTAGCTTATTAATTATCTTTGACATATCAACAAACTTATCTAATACTTCATTTTGTCTAGATAATATCTGAGCAAATGTACAATAAGCTTCTTTCTTAGCATCATTTGTTATCTCGCTAGGCATGTAGTCAGAAGTAGGAAATGGCTTAAACTGACTAGATAATGATAAAGACCAAGATGGAGAGAATCCAGTTGACAAATCAGACTTCAATGTTACAGATTGTGGGCCAGAGAACCAAATACCTAATGGCATATTCTTAACACACATTTCTTTGTCTTCATCTTCATTAGTCAAATTCAAATGATCTGAAGATTCAACATTGGTAGAATTTGTATTGTAGTTCATATCTACTAAGTCAAATAATGGAATAAGTAAGTTGAATGATACTTCATTCCATTCTTTCACATCATTATGTGTTGTAAAAGATATTTCTTTTAAAGGTGAAGTCAATTCATAGTAATGAGTACCATTTTCATAATTGTCATATTCCGGTTTCAAATCTTCTACATAATGTGGACCTATATATTCTTCTTTTATTTCAGATGCTTCTATTATATCTTCCAAAGTCTTTACATATTCTGGAATTTGCTTATCTGCTTCTGGTACCATCATGATATAAGTATTGTAATCATCAGTATCACCAGTGGAGATATTGTGGGTTCTCTTAAATTTTATTTGTTCTTCTGTACTGAGCTTACTATATAGATTAGTATATAGATTGTTAGTAGCAACAGGATTTACAGAAACTGTATTCTTTTCATCTTTATCAAAATCTAATTCTCTTATATATTCTGATTTTGTAGTAAACCAACCATACAAATATCTCTCACTATTATAATTGTTCAACATATTTTCTTTAGTATCATCACCATCAACTGGAGCTAAAGACATTGTATAGTTGTTGTCACTTACTATAGTACCAGATTTGAATGATCTAGTATCTACTACACAGATAGTGTCAGAAAATGTTCCATTCCAATCTTGTTCTGTGATATCTCCCACATAGTTTATCTTAATAGATGAATCAAATGACTGTAAAGTTTCTAATAAGTAATTTAATGGAAGCAATACAGATTCCTGATTCATATCTTTTTCCAAACAAAAATCTCTTAAAGAAGCTAATTTATTCTCATAGTAAGTTATTAGCTTATTTATCAACTGTTGCTTATTCCAAATGAATGTACTCAATTCATCTTCTTTATTGATAAATGCTGGATCATCTTTATAGTCAAGCAAAACTTTTTCTATAGTAATAGAATAAGGAGAATTTACATTGTTTGACTTTTCAGAAAGCTTAGTATGCTTAGTATCATTTCTATATGTTATCAATGTTGTCTTAGAAAGTGTTGTACTCATTAAGAATTCCATTTGGCTTTCTTTGATCGACATACCAGCTTTATATTCAGTTCCAA
This sequence comes from uncultured Romboutsia sp., assembly GCA_937880075.1. Classification (GTDB taxonomy): domain Bacteria; phylum Bacillota; class Clostridia; order Peptostreptococcales; family Peptostreptococcaceae; genus Romboutsia. Next base: position 6,001 of record CALFLM010000087.1, read on the forward strand.
GACTATCAACATATATCTTATTTATGTTTGTGCTATCTTTAATTACATAGTTTTCAAATACATTTGTCTTAAGAGTATAAGAGACATTCTTTGTATCTAATATAGTTGCTTTCCACTTATTGTAGGATTCTATTGCAAAATCTCTTGAATTAAGCTTTGGCATACTGATACATAAGAAAGTAGAAGGATATATCTTGTTATCAGTAGACATCAAATTAGCAGTCAAAGATTCTGTATAGTTAGAGAAAGTCAAGAAACTAGAATCTTGGCTAGCTGACTTATAAAATAGATTAGTTTTTCTTTTCATTTGAATTAAAAAATACAACTTCTGTTATATAAAAATTGCTTATAGGCAATTTAGACTTTTGAATTATTCAAATTAAAAATTGAAATTTCTAAATAAATTTCTATCTTATATCTGAACAAAATATTATAACACAAAATATTGAAATTAAGAATGATTTTGATATTATTGATTTGTACATGAAATTAGATGAATATAAACATAAATAAAATTAAACATGTTAGGAGATAGACCATTAGTAATTTATGATGTTGAGACAACTGGTCTTGACAAGTCAAAAGATCAGATTATTCAAATTGCATTAGTAAAATATGATTGGAATATAAAGAAAATCATTGATAGTAAGAATTATTATATTCAACCAGAAGGAAGTTATTCTATTCCTATTGGTGCTTATATGGTACATCATATTAATGCAGAATTCTTGAAGGATAAGCCGCATTTTAGAGAAGTTGCAAGTGAAATTTTTGATTTCTTTACAGGATGTGATATCGTAACATATAACGGATGTTCATTTGACAATGCTATATTGACAGAAGAATTTTCTAGATGTGGTATCTTATTTGATGTACGAACTTGTGACAATTATGATTGTTTCTATGAAGAGAAACGTATCAATGGAAATCGATTAGGTGATACATTTAAACGTTATTACGGAAAGACAATGGATGAATGTGGTTTGAATGCCCATGATGCTTTGTCTGATGTAAAAGCAACTGCAGCTATCTTTGTAAAACAGCAAGAAGCGCATCCTTATGAACCAGAAGAAATTCTTACTATTGATAATGTAGTAGCTATGCAAGAATTCAATGGTAAAGTTGTACCTTGTTTCACATTAGGAAAATACAGAGGATTAGGAGTTGAATTTGTAGCTGGATTTGACCAAGGTTATATTGCATGGGCAATTAGTGACACTAGTAAGTTTGTTCCATCAACTAAAGAATATTTAAAGAAGTTTTTAAAAGTTTAAAATTTATTAAAATGATTGTAGAAATTAAGAAGACAGAAGATGGTTTCTTTGATTTTCTATCTATGGTAAAGTTGATGACATTTCGTCAGATTATGTCTAGAATTATGAAATTCAAGACACAGGAAGTAAAAGAATGTCATCCTCGTCCAGTATATGATTTGGCATCAGAAAAGAAGTTGTTTGAAACCGTACAGAAAGAGTTGCATAAGGATGTTGAGATTTATTTGAATATCAATACACCAAAGTCTATTGCTAATGCAGCTGAGTCACAAAATCAGCTCAATATTGTAAATGAGCTTCTTCCTAAGCCTGCTTCAGATGATGAAATTAATGAAGGTATAGCAGATTGGGTAATTAAGTATGGAGAAATCACTTCTAAGGATATGAAGGCAGTAATCAATCATGTTGTTGCTGGACACCCAACCGCTCGTAAGTCAGATATCGCTAGAATTGTAAAGTCAAACATTAAAAAGTAATATAAATTATGAAAAGTAGAACTATTTTGAAGTATCAGTATGATGAGATTGGAACTTTCTTGTGTAACACGTATGTTGAGAAAAATCATTTGTTAGAAAAGAAAGCAGAAGCACAAAAGAAGATTACTGATTTAATGACTGATAATTTGCCAGATATTGTAAAGCAAGCATATAAACAATATCCAGATTATTTTGAATTGAAGAAACGAAACATTTATGATATTGCAAGATTTATTGATGCAAATACTTCGCAGTATGATCCAGAGCAACCAGGTGCATTGCGTAAAATAGAAAGTAAAAAGAAGAATTATAGCCCAGAATCTATTGAATTTGCTAACTATATTTATGATTCATTAAACAATCTTGATCTTGTAAAGTATTCTGGTTCAAGTTACTTTGGATATAATAGTACTAGCAAATACGATATCATTAATTTTGACTTCATTGGTCTTGAAATAAGTAAGGGTTGTGATACCAGTGATAGCTGTTATTGCAATAGTCGTGATAATGTACATGTAATTGCAAAGTATGCATTAGATCATCCCGAAGTTAAAGAAATTTTCTTGAATTACTTTATTGAAGTAATGAAATATTTGAAGTTCAAAAAGGATATATCTTGTGCATTCTCTACTATCACTACTACTAATATGCTTAAGAATGAAATTCCTGAAGCTTATGATTTCTTCTACAAGAAATGGGGTAAGGAATATGAGAAGCAGGATAGTTATGAGAAGGATCGTAAGAAGGCAGAGAAGAAAGCACAGTGTGATAAAATCGAAGGTCTTCGTGCAGCTATTTCATAATATAGTCTAAATTGGTTTAAACCAATTTTTAAATATGAAAACACTCTCGAAATTATTAGAAGAAAAAATGATCCAGTCTAATCCAGACAAATTGGATATGGACTGGATCAATAATGACAAACCAGTTATTACAAAATCTGGTTATGAAGTAAAGATAGATTCAGTAGATTATAAAGAAATTCCAAACCAGTTACATGGTAAAGTATTCTTTTCAGAAGGACCTATTGATGGATGGGTATGGGATGAAACTGGTAAATGCATTACTTGTAAAGACAAATATGGTAATGGATATAGACCTGGTGATGATGAAACGTTGTTGAAGAATAATGATTGATTAATTTCTTAAATAATTTAACAATCGTTAACATAACATTACTGAACTTTCAAATAAACAAATACTATATTATACATGTATGATGAATGAATATCATACATAACATAATAAATTACTAACCTTTTAAATTAAATCTTTTTAATGAGTAAAGAAACAAAAACAAAAAATCTCATTGGCGCTCGAGTAGATGAGAATGACATTTTGAATTCAATGTTTACAAATGACAAGGATCGAATTAAGTTCAATTCACGAGCATTCGCAACAACGTCTATTGCTAAAGCATTTGCAAAGACTTACGGTATTGAATTGTCTGAAGATATAAAGAAAGATAAGGCAATGAATACTGTTACTAATATTGAAGTTGGCCAGCTTTACCTTGGTGAAGTTAAAGAGTTTGACAAGAATGTTTTGACATTCACCATTCCTGGCGTTAAGGAAGAACTTATTTGCAAGGAGAATTTCAATTCTTGTATTGATGCAATTCGTAACTACCTTATGACACACAATAATCAATTGATGTTTGAGGTACGTGAGAAGAAAGACAACACTTACATTGTATCTGTTTCTAATGGTTATTTCCGTTATTGGATGCATCAAATCGAGAATGATATTCAGAAGGAAACACCTATTTCAGTTCATATTGATGAAGTGGTCAAAGGTGGATTTATTGCTCATGTCAATATTGATCCATTGGCCGAACTTACAGGTAAGGAATATGTGAATTCAGTATTCATTCCTGGTTCACAGATTGTATTAAATATCGAGAAAGACTTTGATAAGTGGGTAAATCAGGATATTGATATTATTCCACAAAAGGTAGTTGACTTCAAACGTGATTATGCTACTGGATGTATTGAGAAGTCTATTGTTGGTTCACGTAAGCGATTGCTTCAACTTGATGGCTATCAGAATTTATATGATCTGTGGTTGAAGGAACGTCTTGCAAAGAAGAATGATAATGTTACTTATGAACGTCCTGTTTTGGATGGCCATGTTACAGGTATCATCAATTCAGCTAAGAAGCAAGGTGTATTCATTGAACTTGATGGTTTGAACATTACTGGTTTGATGCCAATTGATCCTAACAAGCTGCTTGATTATCATCCAGGTGATCCTATTAATGTTAAGATTAAGGAGTTTGAAGTTCAAGATGGCAAAGATGCATTTAAGACTACACGAAAAGGTAGAGTAGTTATTTGCAATACACGTCCAGTATTTGAACTTGCTTAGAACTTGTTTAAATAGAAAATGGTGAAATTCTTAAGAATTTCACCATTTTTGCTTATGAATCTAACATGTAATTAAGATTAAAATGATTAAAATTTTCCATGTAATTCTTCATCCCAATTATTAATAAATGTGTTTAAATCTTTAAGTGTCATTTTAATATTAAAATCTTCATTTGAATTTGCATATTTTAATAAATCATTTTTTGCTTTAGGATTATCATAAAAATATTCTGCCATAGCAAATATTACTTTCTGATCTAAATCATCCAATTCAAAATTTGCTTGTTCATTAATAAGGGTTTGTAATAAACTTTTCATATATTTTATTTTTATTATTTTATTGTAACAGTTTTGATTAAATTTATTTAGATGGTTTCAATGTGGCACTTGTTGGATTAAAATTAAAATTAATTGTACCAAATTTCTTATCCTTAATACTAAATTGTGCAGTAAAACCATATTTAGCTTCATCAAATTTAACAGATATTGGTTGATTGAAATTTGATTGAATAATTGATGCTAAACCATCCTGATCATAATCTTTATGAGTTAATTTTTTAATAGTATTATTAAGTTCTACATCATCCAATAAATCAGCACATCTTGGTGCTAAATCTCCATCTTTTACAAGATCATCACAATCTTCATCAAAATACCAATTGAAAAAATCTTTTACTGTAGATTTTACTATTTTTGATTC
>CALFLM010000088.1 GCA_937880075.1 uncultured Romboutsia sp.
CATTGTTAATTAAAGTAGTACCATTAATATCATTTAATGTTGTTTCAATTGTATTAATTATTTCCATAATATATAAAATTTTTAAAATGTATACAAACAAAAAAAGTCGAGCTTATTGCCCGACTCAACATCAGTAAGTACCCCTTTGGTACTTACAAATTAAATAATAAGATTAAATAATTGGAGGCATGTATAATCTACAATACTGATTAGCATACCAAGTCCAACCCTTCTTAAATGCTTTTAAAGTTCTTTTTAAAATTTTCATCATAATAAATCAAATTTAAAGTTTAACTTATAAAATATCTAGGAGGAGAGTTTAAAAAATTAAGAATCCCAGGTAAATCACCCCTGTTAGAGACAATTGGTCTCTATTTTTATTATTTAGGATTCTATAGGAATGTAAAAAACCATCGAATCATTCCAGTTCGTAGGTTCTACGACACCTAATAGGCGAGTATGCATCGTTGAGAGGCACCCTATAAGTTACGTTGCTCCTGTAACTAGTATTCTAGAGCTTTATCATAGTGGACCACGGTGGGACTCGAACCCACGACATCTACCTTGCAAAAGTAGCGTTCTAGCCAACTGAACTACGAGCCCAAATTGGAGATTACTCTCCAGTTAATTGTTTTATTTTAAGTTTAGCTTGTGTTAATTTATATATTAAATCAGATATAGTATTTTTATTATCTTTAAGATGTTTTTTGAGGGCTTTAATAGCTAATTTCATGCTATTAAAGTTCTTTAAATTATTTGCTATAGATTCTAATTCTTCAAAAGATTTAGTATCATCAAACAAAGATATATTAACTTTAGCTTGTAATTCTTTAATTTTAAGTTTTTGTTTTTCAATCTTATTTTCTAAAGATTGAATCTTATTATTTAAAGAATCTATATTAAGCCCATTTTCTAACTCATCTATATAAGACTCTAATTCTCCTATTTTTTGTTCTAGTCCCGCATAATGCTTTTTTCTTTCAGCATCATACTCTTTAAACCTATTTATTTTGCTTTTTAAAACAGCTATAATAAAATCTTTTTTATCATAAAAGTTTGCGTCAGATTGATAATTAAAAGTTTTTTTCATATTATTTATTTTTTAATTAGTTGTGGGTATTGGGCTCGAACCAATGACCGTTTAGTTCGAGGTGTGGGAGTTGAACCCACTGTTTTCTGCTTATGAGACAGACGTGTAAGCCGTTTCACTCACCTCAAATATAAATAAAGAGCTTCTAATTGGACTCAAACCAATAACCTGCACTTTACAAGAGTGCTGCACTATCAATTGTGCTATAGAAGCTTAAATAAAGCGAATATGGCATTAGACGGGCGAACTATCGTGACCATATTCTAATAATACATTGAGCTATCAGGCATACTCGTGGATCGCCACCGCTACCTCTAACAACCGCCTAGTTAAATGCTAGGTCCTCTCCATTATTTGCGGAATATAAGGGACTCGAACCCTTAGTTTTACTAGAGTGACAGTCTAGTTCCCTTACCAACAGGGCTTAATACTCCAAATACTGATTAAAGTCTCAGTTAGCTGCACATCAATCTCCTATGTGACTTTCACAATAACTTTAGTTGCAAGCAACGTAAAGTGTTGATTATATCTAAATTGCTCACACATCACTTTGTCATGATTAACTTTAGTTGCAAGCAATGTAAAGCGTTGATTTTATCATTTGCTCTTTTGACCCAGTGGGCAGGGTTGGATTTGAACCAACGAAAGGAAGACCTACTTGATTTACAGTCAAGCCATTTTAACCACTTATCTACCTACCCAATATATTAATTAAATTTCTTTCTACCTTTAATATATCCTTTATTTATAAAATCATCATATAATTCTACTTTAATCATTCTATTCTCTTTATCATTATGAACAAATACATATTTCTGATTTTTTATATCTAATTTAGGATTATATCCATCATATAATTTTATAAAATCATTTCCATATTTATTTATAACATAGTCAAGATATTTATTCATTTCATTTTTATATAAAACTTTTACATCAGGATTTTGCATTTCTTTACATTTCCATTGCTCAGTAGAATATCCTTTAATTTCAATAATACCTTCATTTGTTATAAAATCTGGATAATATGTATGTTCTTTACCTTTCCAAATATATTTTCTTTTTTCTTTACATCTTTCTATATATAAATCATGATCTTTATAATAAACTAGAAAAGCTAATTCGCATGAACTATCACAATGTATTCCTTTATACCAACCTTGTTTACCTCTTCCAGATCCTTCTCTATATCCACCCAAATTATCTTTATACCATTTTAATCTACATTTTTGTGAACAATATGTTAAACCTTTTACATCTTTTATATCATCAAATTTAAATTGTTTTCCGCATACTTTACAAAAATATATTTTATATCTTCCTGTCTTATTTCGTTTTGCATTTTCTTTTTGTCTTTGTGTGGCAATTTGAAATTTTATTGAATTTTTTATACCATTAGAAATATTTGATTTTATTTCATCACTTAAAATATGAGAATTTCTACATGAATTACAACAATAATGAGAATAATTATCTCTATCAAAATCTCTTTGGGTAATATGTATAATATATTCTTTATTACATTTTTTACAGCTACATTTTATATCCTTTTTAAGATATTTATATGTATAATCTGGATCACCTTCAGCAATTTTATTTTCTATTATTAATTTTCTTTTTAATGCTGCTTTTTTACTAGATAAATGGTAATCCCTATTTATAAAATTGGGTTTACTCTTGCAATGCCCAATATGAGCTGCTAAAGATAATTTCTTTTCAAATTCTTTACCACAATATGTACATATTTCCATGGTTATTTTCGTAGCCGCAATGAGAATCGAACTCATGTAATGTCATCGAAAGTGACATGTACTAACCACTATACGATACGGCCATTTATTTTTTATATATTAATCAATTAATAATAACAGGTTCGAATTTAATTTGGTTACTAACTAATATCAATATCAGTCAACTTATCATATCTTCTTTGTTGATACTCAATTTTCTCTTTAATTCTATTCAATGTAACTTCTGATTCCTCATAGAACTGATCAGTACCGAGAATTGCATCAATAGTTGTAAGCAACTGAATGAATCTCATATCTGGAAACATATAGGCAAGTTGCTTTGTAATATTCAATATCTTAATGTTTGATTCTAATCTTGTCATAATAATTATAATTTTAAATGTTATATTTTATATAACTTACATATATAATATAGATTTGATTTATCAATATTTCAAAGATCTTTCAAAAAATTTTCATTTTTTTTTATCAGCTTTTTAGTACTTCATGCTTCAGTACAGCTGAAGCTAAATCAACAAAGAGCAACACATTTCTGTATTGCTCTTGTCTTGATTGTATCGTTGAATGTTTAAACAGTGGAGGACGTATTTAAAAGTCAATCTCATCACTTTCACATATACCAAAACAAGAGCAAACCATTTGTTGATTATCAATGGCCTGTTCATCAATTATTTGATAATATGTATTTGTGATAGTTCTCATTGTTTTATTCATTTATTCATTTAAATATAATATATAAATAGTAAAGTGGACAATATTATTTAGTTAAATTATGTTAAATCTTTTCTTTATTCTATTTAATCTTGATTCACTTACTTTTTCTTTCTTTATTTCCTTATTTGAATGCTTTTCTTTGTAATAATAGTAAATCTTTGGTATGATAGTACACATCTTATCAAATGTTTCTTGTATATCATATTTCAATTGTCTTAATATCTTATTGTCTGTCTTGTTTGATTTCTTTATTTCTCTATATACATCACACAATACTTTTTTTTCTTCTTCATTCATTAACATAAAATATTCTTTGAATTGATTAAATCTTTTCCATGTATCCGAATTCTTAAATATTTTTAATGCATCCATATATGTATAATCTTTGATTTTTTCCCCTATACTTTCTATTTCAGCAGTCAATTCTGACATGTAAGCATTCTTTTCTATTGAAGTGAATGTATAAATCATTTCAGATGCAATCTTTTCATTAAAATCATTTGATTTTATCTTATCAAGTAATTTATCATATCCTGTGTTTTTCTCAATATCAAGTAATGTTTCAACTCCTTCCTTTGAATGTCTATTCCAATCATCATAAGCATGTGTAAGCTCATGAGTAAGTGCAACAGTAATGTCTTTTTCTTTATTGTATTCTTTGATGTTTATATAAATATATACATCTTTAAATGTAAGGGTTTTTGGATTATATTCAGATTTTCTTGCTTGATATCCTGTCTGACACATTGTATTACATATCAAATGAATATTGTCAAAAAACAATCCTTTATAATAATCTTTGATTTCTTCTTTATTTAAGTCATATCTAAAATCAGTCATATTAAGATTGTCTTGTATGTCTTCTGACAACATTGTTGCAAAATCTCTACAAAATTTCATCTGTCCATCATAAGACCCATATCTTTCACAAATATTAAATTCTTCATTATCTCTTATATTGAATTCTTGTCTGAATGATTCAAATAATTTTAATTCAAATTCATTCTGCCTATTCAATACCCATTCTGAAAGTGATACCAAAGGTAATCTCATGTAAAATTAAATAATTGTTTAATTGAATAATAAGTACTCCGAACGGGGGTCGAACCCGTACAACCATTCCTGGTCAAGGGATTTTAAGTCCCTCGTGTATACCCATTCCACCATCGGAGCATTTAGGAATTACAAAAGGTGACGCTACCGGTGTCTGCACCTAAAACTTCATTCCTATCCATACATATAGTTATCCAGATATTATGGTGGTTTCATCTAACTTACTGACTTCTTTAGAAGTTCTGAAGCGATCTGTTTAAACAGATCCATAACTCATTTACTAATCGTACTTTATTCTCTTTAGGATAACATAGAGAGCCATTAGGTTTCAATTGCCAATGTTAGACTTTCATAAACTACATTACTTCAACGATTGTGAGAATAGTGGGACTCGAACCCACACGCTATTGAAGCACTAGATCCTAAGTCTGGCCTGGCTACCAATTACAGCATATTCCCAAATTAGTGGCGTAAGATGGACTCAAACCAACGACCTCATCAGCATGAATGATGCGCTCTAATCAACTGAGCTATTACACCATTGTGGGCATACCCTATTTTATAGAATTACTTCCCACATAATTCAACCATCTCAAGCAGGTGTACGAATTTCATGATAATTCGCATGGGTGATATATTCTCTTATAATCAGAATGTTTTACGATGCTTTAAACTACAAGGCTCTGTAAAGCCCAGACTGCATAGTGAACTTAAATAATCAATCAATTCAACAGGTGTTACCAAACCTTATACCTGTCATCTTAATTTTATTGATATTTAAAATACAAATGTAGGGAGGCGGCCATAGGTTTGGCTTCCTTCATCCGCGCTTTGTATATGTTTCATGCAATCATTTACGCGTATTATTGCACTACTCTTCTCAGCTACATTGTTTTTATTCAATCACCAGTATATTCTGATCACGTTTGGGATTCCTTAGAGAATCGAACTCTAATAAGGAGAACCACAATCTCCTGTCCTACCATTGAACGAAAGAACCCATGTACATAATTTATGCTACATTATTAAAATAGAAATTATCTTCTAAAGTTTCATCATATATGTCATCATATTCTTGAATTCCTTCATTGATAAGTTTCTTGTTGTTGATACGTTGCAACTTGATCTTTCGCTTAGCATCCATCTGGTCTGATATATAAGTACGGTACCCAGAACCATTCTTCAAAAACCTAGCCCATGGATCGCATTTCTTCATTTCTCTCCATGAAGTTGGTCTTCTCAAATTAGGAATCATTATTGTACGTCTGATTTTCTTACCGTCATCATGTATTTTGAACGAATATTCTTTATCACCGTCTCTAAAAATACTATCAAACATGAATTTCTTACAGCGAGAATTCCATTTTGATTCAGTCTTCTTTCTTCTCCAAGCTCTATTTCTAATATCACCCATATTTACAACATTTAAAATTAAACACTTGCACACCGAACTGGAATCGAACCAATACCTGTGATTTTGGAGACCACTAGTCTAACCTTTAACCTATCGGTGCATGATATAGAGCATCAGACGAGATTCGAACTCGCGAAAGCCTTCTGGTTGGAAGCCAGATGTGCACCACCAACTACACCACTGATGCTTATACTATAACCGGGTTGACTTTGCAATAGGATCTTATTCTCACTTCACTGCTAGTTCTCCAGTTTATTATGTGGTTCAACAAAGATTCGAACTTTGGACCCTCTGCTTGTAAGGCAGATGCTCTAAACCAACTGAGCTATTGAACCAAAATACAAGAACGAGAGTTTCTATAGTCCTTTTAGCCATCGGTATCTATAGACAACATAGAAAACTTATACTGGATATATTTACTGCAGCATATATCCACTTAATATTTCTATTTGAGGAGAGCAACATTATATCGCGAATATGGTGTCCACTCGACGTATCAATCTCTTTCAATGAACTTCAATGTCATTATTGGTTCTTGTATGTAATTTTCTTATATATAAATGACTGCCATATTGGATTCGAACCAATGTTGTAGGTTTTGCGGACCTACACCTAAACCACTCGGACAATGGCAGTTATATATACATTTTGCGGAAGATGAGAGATTCGAACTCCCACAACATTTCTGTTACCTCTGATTTCAAGTCAGGTCCGTTACCATTCCGGCAATCTTCCAATCACATATTTATATATTCTTGCGGAAGCAGAAGGATTCGAACCTTCGGAACCTTTCGGTTCGGCACGTTAGCAGTGTGCTGGTTTAAACCACTCACCCATACTTCCATACAAGGGATTTGATATTTCAATTGCTGTTCCCTTCTTCAATTGATTAGCTACTCCAATGATATGATTCAACAATAACAACCTGTTACTAAACAAATTAGGACGGTTTGTTTAAATAACTTTGTTAGCCATCATTAATTATCTCTCGAACTTTTTCCGGTGCCCATGCAAAGTGATCTATGTAATTTTTTGGTCTAGTCCAATTAAATTCAACCTTCTTACACACGACCAACAGAGGTATTCACATAAATCTGTTGATTATCCAGATGTTAATGATGTTGAGCTTCTCATTCTTTTATTCATTCCCAGCAGAGATCTCTTGACTACCATGGTGTCTCCAACGGGACTCGAACCCGTGACCCCTAAATTAAAAGTTTAGTACTCTTCCAACTGAGTTATAGAGACAAATTAGTGGTTCTGACGAGACTCCAACTCGTGACCCGGAATTTAGAAGATTCCTGCTCTAATGCAGCTGAGCTACAGAACCAATTAATTTTGTGGGTAAAGATGGATTCGAACCAACAACACCTAGATCTTCAATCTAGTGCTCTACCATTGGAGCTATTTACCCAATCAATAAACAAATTACGGATCTCTAGAAAATCCTGTTAGCATGGATTGCTTTATATCCTTAAGCTATTGGTCTGACATCCAACTCAGAAGTATTAAGTTCTGGATCTTATTCCATGTATTGTAATTGTTTATTAAGTAATTACATATATAATATAGTATCTATAAGGAATATTTCAAACTTTTATATACAAAAAATGAGAAAAAATTCCTAATTGTTTACGGAACTTCTTCTCAATCAATATTCATCTAATAAAATAAGAATTGTTCCGTTCACTAATTCGTGATCAGATACAATTCCTCTATCACGAACTTTACTATGAATGTCTAAACCCACAAAGCATACTGGCACACCAAGGTAAGAAGCAACCAAAAGATTGTTTCATCGATGAGACGTTATGTAATTTGAGTGACTTCATTTAAAGTTCAATTTTAATTTTCTTATATTAAAATAAAGACAAAAATGTATACCAGACATATTTTAAATGTTAAATAATATTAATAAACAGTATTGTCAATTTTTAAATATCAGAAAAACAAATATTGTCCTACTTTAATGATAAAGCCATTGATAAGAGTCATTCCTACATATAGTGGAAATGTCAAAATAGTTTGCACAACATCAGATTATATAAAATCAACAGATAAAGAATATGATGTATATGATTGCTTTGTAAGAGGTGCTGTGTTGTCCCCATTGTCTCATACAATATATGATAAGAAAATAAAAGCTAATCTTCTATCTTCAAACTACTCTTATGACCTGAAAGAATACTATAAATATTACAATAATGTTTTCTTCACCAATGGAATGTCTTTTGATGAAACCAATGTTCAGAATTTTGATAAGTTAAATCCAATTTATGATAGAAACATAGATTTGGAAATGGGTTGCAGCAGAGTATTGAATGTAAAGAATAATCATAAATTTGAATTTTTTGCACCTATATATGTAGATGATCCAAATGACTTACCTGACGCATTCATTATAGATATGATATTCACTAATAAAGACAGAAAACTGTATAAGAGAATGAAAGTCAATATAATGGATCATTCAAAAGATAAGAGAAACTATTTGTTTCACTATCTTGATTCTTATAAATCTTGTATTGATTCTAAAGTAGCAAATATTTCAGTCGACAATAAAAATGCAACATATAGTGGAATAGATTTGAATCATGGCGGTATAGCTACGGGGATATCTAATGAAATAGGTAACATGTTATCCTCTATGTCAACTATAAATCTTTTTGATCTTTCTTTAGGATTGCAATTCAAAAGAAAGAATATTGCAATGAAACAAGTATTGCCATTGTGTTTCAGTATTGATTTAGATAAAGTGCTTGACCAATCAGAGAAAACATTATATAAAGGTGCACAAGCAAAAGTATCCGGTTATTACATATCAAATGGAAACAGAATATCTTGGTATGATTGGAGTTGTGACTATGATACGTTAAATCAGAGCATTCTTAGAATGGACAAGAATACAGGATTGATGAACTACATACCTGGAAATGTTCCTAACATAATGGATAACAAATATCCTAGCTTACATGAAGCAAGAATGCAAAAATATTCTTTGTCTAATAAGATAAGCAAAATGTATTCTAGATGGAAGTTACAAGCATCATCAGATGAAAATCCATATATCATAAATCTTGCTTTTGCATTTTCTGACAACCAATATTCTAATCTCTTATATAGGGAATTCCCAACACCATCATATACTATTTCAGGAATATGTGAAACAATATCATCAGGTAAATCATCTGTGGCGGAAGATTATTCACTAATATTTCCTTTGGGAAAAGATATTGCTAAATATAATGACAGATATCCAAACATAACAACTAATTATGAAAACATAATGAATAAGTATGGATATAATTGGTTTAGTTTATGTAAGATATTAGAAAATGACAATTCCTGGGTAGATAATGCATCTTGGGGTACTGTATCAAATGATGAATGCTACTATAATGGAATTTTACATAACCTTACTAATATATATAATACACTTACTAATGATAATGAAAAAATAGATAAGTTTGGGGTATTTGTAAATCCAAGATTCTCAGTAAAGACTTCAATAGCTAATGGTGTAATGAAACATGCTAATTATGCTATATCTACTAGTATGGCTAACCAATTTGAAACAAATTGTAAGTATAATACTACAATTATGTCTTCAATGCTATATAGTGATGCCATTACTAAAGCTGCTTGTGAAGCATTTACTTCTACAAATCCTGCAGATAGTGAAAAAAATGCAGTAATGTCATTGAATGATACATTTGTAAAGATAGATTCTAATAATTCATATTCATATTCAAAATGGTATGTCAATATAAATGATTATGGATTCACAATGGATGACATAAATACTTGGTACAATTATGATGATACTGTGATAGAGTTAGAAAACATCTTTGCTTATGAATTAAGCTATACATATTTCTCATATAGTCATGAAGTACAGAATACAACATTCAATGATGCATTTAACTTATTCAAAAGTGAAAGCATATATAAATTAGCAACTTCTGATTCTGTAGAAGATCTTATCAATACATATAAGGCTAATTCTTATGAAATGTTACCTATACATACATTAAAAATGATGGTAGATGACACTTCATCATATTTGTCTTACATTAAGATTGGTGGCCCACTCAGTTATGTTTCTTACAAATATGGTATCAAAGTACACAATGGAAGTTCACCTATAGACCCATACAATGATAATTTTGTAAATGCAAAAAATTATCAATCTTATGTTTTTGCTCCAGGATATGATACATCATCTTATGATTTGATAACTGACCCAGATAAGAAATTCTTATCATATACATTGGAGAACTACATTACTGGAAGTACTTCTACTTATTCTATAGAAAAAGAAAACCCTTACAGTTACTACTGGTATCAGTATACGGATTTTGATATCTGGCAAGACCCAATGGTAAGACAGATTTGCATATCTTCTAAGAGTGATAAGAAAATAAGGTACCAAGTTGGTTTTACATATTATATTCCTAAAGAAAACATAGAATCTGGTAGAAGAGAAGGTTTCAGTTATTCATATATATTGTTGCAACCATCATCCCTAATAAACACCCAATATGGGTTTAATTTATACAGAAAAGGGGAATTCTTCAATGAAAAATGGATTAAGATGTTAGATGCTACAGATACTGACCAGATATCTTATTACTATCTTACTGGATTAAAGGGTAATGGTAATGTGGACAATTATGATTTAACGTATTTTAATGTTGTTGGGAAACCAGCCTACAACTTCAGAATGACATTGAAGAACATATACAAAGATACTAGCTACTATCTTACTAAACGTTTATCTTCTAAATCTAAATACACATTCATGCCAGTAGTATATGGGGATAATGAAATATGTGCAACAAATGTATTCATAAAGAAAGATCCAGAGTTAGAATTTCATGGTGACAATATGAATGATGAAGATAAGGATAAAGATCTTGACGTAATATGGTGTGATGTGTATAATTTCAGAAGAGTACTATTGAAGAGTGGAATATCAGAAAATAAGGTACAAGAAAGATTAGATTATGTAAGAAAGATGAAAGCTAAGTTCTTGAATAAAGAACATCTTTATTGGTGGTATAATGAATTGTGTAAAGACTATAACTATGACTACCCAGTTGATATAATAGAAAATTGGTATGACTACTTGTATGTAAAGCAAAGAATAATGTCAAATGACAAAGATGGAAAGATACAGATAGTAGATGCATATACTAAATTGAAGAACATCCATGGTATGGAAGAACAGATAACTGTTTCCGGTAAGAGTATAGATAACCCTTATAGAATATTCAATTACTTTTATGACAGAATAGAATATAAAGGAAATGGAATATGGAAGTTCCAACATAATGATGATGATGATTTTGATGTGAATTCATACGAAATAGTATTTGATATAAATGTAACAAGACTTGATGATACTATCTATGATAAAGTAATGAAAATAGAAAAGGATGATAGTTCTGAATACAGAGATATTTATCTTTATAGATTAGAAAAAACTGATGAATGGGAAAGAAACATGTTGTCTTCAGAATATAAGATATCCTATGATGTTCAAACTAAGGTAGAAGAGTATGATCCAATAGGGCATGTACTTATTCCATTATTTAACGACATATATGCTCAAGAAAAAAAAGATACAATAATATATGCACATTATTTGTTAAATGATTTGATGAAGACTAAAGTAAATAAAAAGGGTGATATCTGGTATATGTACAGATATAATACAAACAATGTAAATTGGATGATAGAGATAAATGAGCAAACTGTAAATAATTTAAAAAAACTTTATAAAGATCCAATAATATATTCTAATTATGATAGTGTGAATATTCAGTTAGATAATTTCGGATATGATGATTTAGGATATGAAATTGAAAATTTTGGTACAATAAAGAAAGATGGAATAAATTATGGTTTCTGGATAATAAATATAGATGCTGACAATACAACAAGTACATTCAATGTGATAGCCCAATATAACATATCAAATGTTCCTGATATTCCAATATATACTTATGATAACAAGATAAAGCTTATAAAATATATAAATGGTGTTGATATAAATATAAGAAAGGATTACATATTCAAAGTGTTCAAACAAATGCTTCCATTCTTTAAAATACAACCATCTGTGATATTTGACAGATTGATTACTATAACTAAGCCATCAAATTTCAGATTCATAATGAGATATAAAGAATCTAAATGTACTGTTGATGATCCTAATATAGAAGTATCAGAAACTGATGTAACTATAGCTAAGTCAAATACATATCTGCAATATAACAGATATTTTGGAAATATAGTACCATTGATAAATAAAGTAACTTCTGTATCTGGTCAATGGTTATTGAAATTCAAAGATACTATAGAAAATACTAACCGAATGGTAGATACTGGGAAGTACCCATCTATAGGTGATAGTGTAATATATAAGACTTCTTTACAGTTAGATATGAGAAATTCAACACCAATATATGTACCATCAAAAAATAATGCCATAAAAGATTACAACAATAGAAAGAAAGATAAGAATGGACAAGAAATAAGAGTAAAGCTATTAGAACAAAAGCATTTTAATGATTCTGTAATTGTATATTGTGATGATGTACTAGAGTGGTCTACTAGTAAATTATATTCTTATGACGAAGTGGTAAACAGATCAACAAAAGAACAAGCTTATGCAATATTCTTAATGTTGAACAGGGGTACATTAGTTGATGATATGAACGAAGATCAAAAATTATTTTTATTCAACAGGTATGATTATAAAGTGACGTCAACTTCAATGAAGTTGAATTCACTTAATTCTAGCAAGCTATATAAAATTCATTACAAATTTGTTTTGAAATAAAATGCTTAATCCTGATTGAAAGTTTAGAATATCAAACAAATATCTATGTCAATAATCAATATAAACTCATTTGAGTCACGAGTAAGCAATGCTAATTATTTAAGCAACTATACTGATCCTTATTTAAAACAGTCTTTGGCTAACCTTGGCCAAAGACTTTCAACTAAAGGTGATTCTATAAAGAATGACAGTTTCATCATTTCTGATTTGTTTCCTAATTATTTAGGAGATTTCAATCAGTCAAATATTGCCGCTGAATTTACTTGGGCTAAGTCATCAAACAGTATAGTTGGTAAGATAGTTGAAGTAGATGCTGAGGAAACTAGTGATAAGTCGGGAACAAGAGTTCCTGTAGGATATGATGAGGCCAATTCAAATATAAATGGTAATGCTAATTCACAGTTTACTATAGAATCATCAAACAACATTCTTAAGAACATTACTAAAGATCAGTATGGTTCTGAGATTTATCTTAATGATTCAACTGGTATAAATGGTTCATCATATTGGCATAGAAATTCTGCTATTATTGCACGTACACATGATAAGAGCATTGGTAAAGATGTTCTTATCTATAAAGTTGTAGGGCATCATGATTCTGGTAAGTATGGTCCTTATGATAATGAGTATATATGTGAAGAGATAACAGTAGATGGGGAATTTGTAGATGGATTCAGAGTATTTATGTCTAATGAATATAATCTGATGTTACCAGAAGATGCTACTTTAACTAATGACACTTCAACAGAAGTCAATCCTAACGAGTATGAAAAGTTAGTATTGATCAGACTTAAGAAGAATCCAAGCTATTATATTACTAACACTAATAATGAACACAAATGGTTGTTAGAAGTATACAAATGTAATTCTACTAAGATAGATTTAGGAGACTTTACAAGAGTAGACTCTGTAAATTATGATTATGAAGATGACTTGTGGAAGAAAATATCTGACACTTATGATGCTGATGGTAGCTTAACCCCATCACAATTGATTGATTCATTATGCAATCTAATGACAGAAAATACTTATGTATTCACTGATGATGGATCTCCTTTATTTACAAAGAAGTACACCTTACAAGTAGATGAGAATACTGAAAACAATGTTGGATGGTCAGTAGCAAGTTTTGCACCTATAGTCAATAATGAAGTTTGCAATTCGGTAGGTGTTGGTGAATGGTATATGGATGATCAGGACGATCAAACAATGATAGAAGAAAAGCTTGAATATTTTGTAAATGATGCTTCACAACTTTTCCCTATGGTACTTTCCGTATATGATGATATCATGTACAGAGATTCAACTAACATAAAGATAAAGAGACAGATAATTGCTCAGTTATTGTTGTCTGCTAAAGAAGAAGCAAGTACACAATATGGTGCAAAATCTGTAGAAGTTGAAGATTCTTATAGTATTATCATGCCATTGGATTTTGTGGTAAACTTTACTTACAACTCTAATGATTCTTCTATAATATATAATTCACTTTCTTCTTTACAAGTAAATTTTATACAACTTGGAACTGATAAGAAACCTGGTAAAGGAATATTCAAGTACTTACAGAAAATCTGCAATTATACTGATGCTGATAATGAACAAGTAATATTAGCTCATGGTACTGAACAGAAGACTATATTATATGATTTCATAATCAGTTATCTAAATGACAATATCATATCTTCTATTGATTGGTATCAATCATTTATATTACCTTATATCGGTACAGATGGTTATTGGATCATAAATGGTGTAAAGACAGATCAGTATGCTAGAGCGATTAGTTCAAATGGTAGTGGAATCATAATAAAACAAGATACTGATCCAAGCCATTTTGATCCAAATTCTTCTATCATATATGGACCAGAAACAGTAAAGAACTGGGATAAGTCAAATTGGGAATTGAAAGAATTTGCTACTAACTACATGGATAGTGATTCTAATGTTGGAGGAGATTCTGTTGTTTCTGTATATGCTTGGGTACCATCTAATGAATGGTTGAATACTATAGCTACTACTGATGACTATTCATATATAAGCAATTCTTTACTTGTATGTTCTTCTTATGTAGATACTATGGAGAAGGATTCTACAGAAAATAAGTATATATGCAAATATGATACTTATACTGATACATGGAATACTTATCTTTCTACTTATTCTTTTGAAGGAACTAACTATAGATTCTTTAAGAATGAAGATATACTTAACAACTCTTACATATATAGAATAGATAAAAAAGCAACTTCATTGTCTTACCTTCTTGGCAAGGATACTCTTGTTACTTCTTTCTGGACTTGTTATGAATATGAAGAGAATGGAGTAAAGAAGCATGAAATGACTTATCTTAAGAGACCTGGTGGTATTGCAGCATTAGATCTTTCTTATATGATGAGTTTAGAGAACATGATTGCTCATTATGCTAATGCCCAATATAGTCCTGATAATTATCAACATAGATGGGTAGTATTCTCTAAAGTAAACAATGACTTAAAGAATAACAGTCATGATTCTTCCAATGTGGTATATCCTGTAATTAGAAATCATAATTCTGATTATTTTACTGCTATTACTGGTTCTTATTCTAGATCTTTAGGAAATTCTGTAGAGAAAGATGTAGAACAATATAAGAACAATCTCAATTTCTCTCTAGAATTTACAGATAGCATACAAGGAAAGATTGAAGGAACAGAGAATACTTATGACAATAGGCATTTTGATATAAATGATGAAGTCATAGTTACTAGAACTCCAGTATCTTACATTTCTATAGATAGTGTTGGTAATAAAATTGTAAAAGTAGATTCAGAAGCAACATACAAGAGATATGGTACTATCCCAAAATCAATACCTTATACAAAGTATCCTAAGGAATATGTTCCTAACTCTATTTACAATGCTAATGATGATGTTTCATCTACAGACAGTTATCAATATCCAATATTTGATTTAGCTGAAGTATTAGCAAAGAATCTCACCACTCTCAACAGATACAATATCATGGGTATTGGTAGAGAGTCATTCAACGGAACAGATATTTCTACTATACTATGGAATGCATACTTTGGTGTTGCACATGATACTGATGACAAATCAAGACTTAAGATAGGTAGTAGTAATGTCAATCCAAACCTCGGTACTACAACGATGGTACATAATCCATCACAATGTAAGCTTACTCCGATGGATACATTTGATATTGACATGTCATATACCAATATTAATGGTGATGTGAATATCAAAGGTCATTTGTTTACAAACAATGCCTCTTGGGAAGCCCATTATGTAAATGGAGACAATAAGAAGTTATGTGCATATAGTACTATAGTAACACCTATAGGTAATCATAGATCAGCTAGGGTTAGCATGAGTGATTTTGATACTACTGGAGATAACAGTTTGTTCAAATCTTATTCAAACGAAAACATAGGTGCAGAAAATTATTTGTTCCATACTTTATCTGTAACAGATGATGGAAAGAATAATAGATATAATACAAGATATTATCATGAATACCCTCATAATTATAATGTTTCTTATTTAAATCTTACTAAATTGTTAGAAGAAAATCATGTGATGACAGATTTTGGAAGCATATTCTTAGGAGATGCTTCTAGAATATCTAAACGTTATAAGAAGAATGATGATATTGAAAATGTAATTGATTTGATAAAATTACAAAATGGATCTCATGGTGTATTCTGTACTTTGTATGATTTGGTAATATTGAATAAAGGAAACATATCAAGCGGTGCAGGAAATCCAAATGAAGAATGGTATAACTGGTTGCTTGACAATTATGGTGATGAAACGAAATTAGGTAAACTCGAAAACTTATTAAATGATTATAAAAAATATATAAAGATCAATCCTTATGGTAACAAGTATAAGTTGATCGGTAATGAAGAATGTGTACTTTGTGTGAAAAACAGAACATCTGACAATGAACCAGTAGAAGAAAAATGGATGAAGATACCAGAAGCAGGTTGGTCAAAGAAGATAACTGATGAACCTTATGTATCTACAGAAGGATTACCATTATACGAATCAGCTAATTACCTTGAATTAAGTACATGTTTATCGGATACGGAAAACAGTATTGGAAAAGATATTTTTGTTGGAAATCCAGTGGTTCTTTCATATATAGATGTTCCAGGATCTTATACTGGTACTTTTGATGTAACTTCAGTAAAGAGAATATATACTTATGCATATGTTGGTAATGGTAAGTGTATTGGTGATAGCAAGTATGGTGGAGAAAAAGATCCAAATTACAAATATGAGTTGAAATATGAAAATGGCAAATATATCTTACCTGAAGATTTTGCTAACTACTCTTATAATGAAATATGGACATGTGATGGATGTGAGAAATGCTCACAATATTCGTGTGATATGATAGAAACTTGTACAAAATCTAAAGTACAAGGATCTTATTTGCTAAGTTATGGTAGTTTTATTTGTACACATAATGAAGACCCAGTATCTTACATGAATGAGAAAACTCCAGTATATCGTAGACGAGTAGTAAGATATAACACAGATGAATCTGGTAATTCTTATAAATATGTTACTTATTCATATTATCCATCTTATGAATCTATTCCGGTATCTGAAATATCTGTAGAAAATGAAAACACATTACTTGGTATTCTTACAATAGGTAAAGATCCTGATGGTACAAGATATGTGTTAAATAAAAATCAACATGTTGTAAAATATGATAATAATGATGATATATTAGCTACTTATGTATATATTGGAAGAAATATATTATGTCCTACTCAGGAAGAATATATACATGAATACTCACCTAAGTTACCAAAGGGATATTCAATGTCATATTCTGTTGGATCTCAACAAATAACTGTAAATCCTAATGATGGAAGTGAAACATATTTCATTGGTATAAAAGAAGCAAATACCTACTGGAAAGTACCTAACAGATATAATATAGAAGGTAAAGGACAATACAGTGGTTGGAAGATGATGACAGAATTACCTGATAGATATGATAAATCAAGTAAGTTCTCATATTATAACGAGGTAATAGTACAGCAAGAATATAGCTTATCTTATCGTTATATCAATGTAAGAGAATTGTTGTCCAATAACACAATACCTCAGTTCTATGATAATTATGAAAAAGATTATAATAAGTTTGCAAACATAAATATTCAACCAGATAAACCAATTCCATCAGAACCAGATAAATCTTTAACTTATATATATCATGAAGAACCAGCTACTAATGCAAACAAACCATCCGGTAAGCTACGTGTAAGAGTTTGTGAATTATGTGATAAAAATGGAATTTCTTATAAAGATGATACACTTAAAGAAATGTTGAATAAAACATATAGATTGTATAATGTAAACTGGTCTAATACAACTGGTGAAATAATAGAAAATGGCAATTACGTAGGTTTGGAAACTACAGGATTAGAAAACATATATGTACATTGTTATGATAAAATTTATAATAAAGAGTATAAGATAGTTGATAATGAATGGGTATATGATGATGAAGCAACAAAAAATGGTGATTATCAAACAAAATCTTGTCATCCAAAGATATCAGTTGATAAATATTCTGATTTATCCAAGTATACATTTACATTAACAGAAACAGTTAAGGATTCTAATGTCTATAAGTTAGGATGGAATGTTACAGAAGATATGTTGAAGGCTTTCAAAGATAATGTGGAAGGAAATATTGTCATATCCAATGAGGATCAACAAGAGATAACTATCAAGTTGAAAGGTACATATACTCCTAAAGAATCTGTAAGATATACATTTACTACTTGGTCAACAACAGGTGATGGTAATGTTTCTGGAAGTGGAATTGAATTCAATTATAAGTTTGATGATATTAATGAAAGATTCTATAATGTAACTTCATACTATGAAAATCTTGTAGATTGGCAAAATACATCTGGTCTTAAATACTGGGTTGGATGTACAGCATTGAAATATGATGAAGAACAGCCTGATGGACAACGTTCTACATATTTTGAATCTATACTTGAAAATATTTCTGACAATAATACTACAAAGAGATATAGAGTACATCAAACCACAGAAGCTAAGAAAGTTACTTCCGAGATAACAGAAACTTGGAGGATAACTCCTAATAAGCAAGCAGATGGAGCTAATAATTATGGAGAAATAAAATTTGTAAGAAAATCAAAAGAAAGTTAGTTATACAAATGAACAACCAGAATAAGATAATTGTTGTAACTTATGACAATCAGAAGAAAGTAGAAGTTTTGGCTACTTTGAACACTTTGAATGAAGAAATCAAAGTGGCCAAAACTTTCAGTACTGACATCCTAAAGAAGGATTCAGATATAAAAGAATGGAAATATTATATGGATAATGATGATTTGTATTTAGCATTCAAAAACAATGCATTATTATGTGTACATACCGATGACAACCAAATATCTGAAGGTATAACAAAAGAAGAAATGTCTAATTCTAATATAATTCCAATGACATTTGATATGTTCAATATTGTGTCAACCAGATATATTAAAGGAATTACCATTTGTTGGATAGATTCTTCCGTTATAAAAGATAAGAGAATGATGCATGAAGTAAATGACTTTATGAAGTCTTCTAAGCAATACAATATGCTTTATTTTGGAAAAGAAGATGATTATACTACTATAGCAAATTGCATTTCTAAATATCTTAAGTCTAATTTTGAAGGTAGAAAAGAACTATTAAAAGAATACAATTAATTTAACTTTAATTAACAATATTTAAGTTAAATAATTTGTAATGAATAATAATGAATTTCTATATTTTATTGTAAAAATACATGTATTTATAAATAAATGAATAATATGCCAAATAACTATTCACCAATGGGTGGTGGCGGTTTTTGTATGGACATGCCAGGTGGTCCTGGTGCACCAGAAATAAAGGGTACTTGGATATCTAAGAAGACTGGTGCTGAAGTACAAGTAAGAGATTGTATCATTGCAGAAAATGGAATGTCAGTAATGCTTTCTGATGGTCGCATGATTGATATGGATGAATTCAGTACTGAATTCTATCAGATTTCTGATGATATTTACGATTCAAATGGAAATATCATTGGTAAGGCTGATGGAAATCATCCAGTACCAGTACCTCCTTACAATCCAGGTCCTGATGAGTGTCAACCACCTCATCACCATCATCCATTACCTCCACCCCCACCAGATTGTGGATGTCATGATAAACCAATGCCACCATGTCCTCCTCACCATCATCCAATGCCACCATGTCCTCCTCACCATCATCCAGAGTGCCAAGTAGATGTTGAGAAGAAACACATGAATATGGTGACTGATGTATTCAATAAAGTAAATCCTGTACCTAAAGTAATTTGTGGTTCAACATTAGTTATGGAAAATGCACCATTAGATCAGTTGCAGATGCTTATTGATATTTTTGGTGTACATATTGAGGATATTGCTATCTACTTATATCAGAATTACTATACACCAGAAAAGGTAATTTCTTATCTTAAGAAAGTATTGGCTGAAACATATAAGCTGAAGGAACCAGTTATTCAAGAGCCAACTAATCCTGATACTGATGGTACAACTGATACAACAATAGATCCTGATTTTGGAATATAAATTAATGTTTAATGTTTAAAATGGAATTTAAAAATGATAAAGTATTTGAAACTAAAGAATGTAAAGACTTCGTAAAGAGAGTAGTAAATTATGATTCTAGTATAATTAAAACAAGTTCTTTTTTGAAAGAGAATTTTAATGTTGATCTTGAACTTACAGAAAATGGTGATATTACATTACAGGCTGGAGATGGCTGTATAAATGAATCACAATCTCTTTTGGATGCAAAGGAATATGTCAAGAACAACTTGGATCCAGATTATTACAATGAAGTACTGTTTATTTAAAACAATATGAGCTCTGACTTAAGTCAGAGCTCTTTTTGTAAAATTCACTAGAAAACGTTAAAATTATCCCAGGTGATAGAATATACTGAATCATAATTATCCACTCCCTGTGTGACCCAGGCGCCATCCTGGGGAATCTAACTTAAGTTCTTGAACTAATCGCCAAGCCATTTCCAATATTTGAAAAAGAGATTCATTCCTTCTTCATAATCTTCATGATCTTTCAAAATATCCATTAATTTTTTCGGATCATCACTTTCATGTAACATTTTTATTGTTCTTACATTTTCAATACAATCATTGTCACAATTAATATACAAACGAAATGCCTTACACATTTTTTCAAGAATAGTTTTCCATTCATCTTCATTCTTCAGGAAACCAGGATATCCCATAAAAGATTCTTTAAAAGATTCAAGACGAGGAAGAACAAACTTTGCAATAGTAAGATCAAGATTCCATGTTTCAGAATCATCAAATCCACGTTCTAATCTTTGTTTTGTAAACTTATCCCATTTTGGATGATCTGGACTAATCAATGAAAAGTTTACATTATTGATGCCATAAGGATCTTTAGGTTCAAGTTTTGGAAGATCACCTGTATATTTGAACCAACCATTTTTATCATCAAATTTGAAGTGCATGATACCAATATATGCATCACCACCTTTTACAGTATTGATATAGTCAGATGTCCAATTAGGAGCATTAGTACTTTTCTTCCATTCAACAATATTCTTAATTTCAAAATTGAAACTACCTACTGTTACAATACCACCGTAATTGAAAAATTCATCAGGGTATAATTCATCATATATTACTTTCATGTTTTAATCTGATATTTTAATTACTTGTTCTGGCAATCTCTGAACAACTTTATCATTCATATAACGATAACTCTTAGGAGCATCAAAAATCATGCATTTCATTCTCTTAGGTCTGATGTCAACTACTTTAGCATAAAAAAGATTATTGCTATCTGTATGAGCAACTAACACTGTATCATCAATTCTTACTTCTTTACCAACAATATCTGTTGTAACTAATGTTTCCATGTTTTAAAATTATTTAAAAGTGATAATTCAAATTCTTTCTGTTAATCCAAAGGTTAGGATCACCAACCTTAACATCTGTAAGTTCTGCAGCTACTGCTTCTTCTGTTTCAGATAAATCACAAGGAACTTCAGTATGTCCAATCTTTACTACTTCTTCTGGCTTTCTGTTGAAACCAATTTTTGACTTATACACATTTCCATGCCATTTACCATCACCTACATCAGCCATAGTTTTCTGGCAATATTGAGCAGTTTCATTTTCTAATTCAGACTCTGGAAGTACAATAACTTTTACTGTCTTTGCCATAATCTTTACGATCATACATCTTAGCAATACAGAAGTCTTAGGATGAGAAATCAATACTAAGTCATGAATATTTAAAGGTTGATTTAATCTATCTGTCATCATAATTATAAATTTTAATCATACATATTCCATTTATCTAACATTTCAGCTTTCTTATTGATGTAATCATTAGTTTCATCAACGAACTTCTGATTTAATTCATCGTTGTTAAAAACTGGCCACCAAGTGTTGAAATCTTCAAGCTTAAATCCAATAAGATGATTTTGATATTTTTCTGGTACTCTGTTGATGAAATGTTCAATAACAAATTCATCATAAGGATCTTCTAACCAGGTTAATGGATAAAGAGAACAAACATCACTACATTCAAACTTAATCTTAATCATGATTGAAGAAACATCACTAAGACGATTTTCTTTTGTTAGTTCAACATTAATCATGTTGATAATTGAACTCTTTACTTTTTCCAAATTATTCATATTTACCATAATCATTATAACTTAAATTGGTTCTACATTTAATATTTAACATACTAAATATAGAACCAATCCCTAAAATTTCAAAATTTATTTAAATTTTCTTAAATTTCTTCAAGAACATCATAAACGTCATTTTTTTCTGCTTGAATTTTCTGCTCTGCTAAACTCAAATCCTTATTGATTACAGGAATAGAATATTTTGTCATCTTTTCAAGAATTTCATCAGGATATTGACTTAGATCCAGCCATACTAATCTTTCATTATAAAAGAAGTGTTCAATTATTTCATCTAATGTTGACATGGCTTTATCTTTCCATGTTTTCTTATTCAACAAATCTTCAAAATAAACATTTACTTCATCAACACTTGTAATATCAATAGACAAATCCAATTCCTTGTTGCTTACTCTAAATATCTTGTCAGAATTTGGATTCTTAGCCTTTTTATAAACTACTGGTAAAATATTATCTCCTAAATCCCCTCGAATAATCTTATCTATTACAATATCCATAGGATGAATTTCTTCAACTTTCTTTGCTTTCATACAAAGGGTTTCTAGTAATTTCTGATTCTCATTTGAATCATAACTATTGAAGAAAAAATCCATTTCATTATCTGATGTATGGTCAACAGATTCAATTACAATAGCATCCTTTTTCCAACAAGCAGTAAAGCATTTAGATTTTGAATCAATCTTAACTAATTGAGTCAAATCTCTATCAGCTGACCAAATAAGGCAATTTGTGTTTTTACTATTCAATAACTTACTCCAATAAGCACACCAATCATCTCCTTCTACACCCTTTTCTCTAGAAACACATACTCCAGTCTCTTTTAATATATCAATAAATTCATCATATCCTTTAAATATCTTGTCCCAATCAAGATCTTTATCTTTTTCTCTATTACCTTTATAAGTAATATGATCTTTCTTCAAAAATTCTGGAATACTTATCTTATTTCTCCATGATCCACCATCCGCAACAAAAATTACATTATCAATCTGTGGAATATCACGAAGTAACTTATTGATTGACTTAATCATCATCAACTTTACTTCTTTAACCAAAGTATCTTCATCTTTAATTCTCATTCTAAGAATAGAAAGACGAGACATCAACAACCAGTTACCATCAATAATTAAAACAAAATTACTTTTATTCGACATAATCTACTTTTCTATTAATTTATATATTTACTTTATAAATATAGAAATTTTAAATAGAATTTCAAACAAAAAATGCAGGATCTTTTGAATCCTGCATCTGTGTTTAAATTGAATTAATTAATTCTACTTTGCTACAACGGCTGAGTCAACTGTTACAGAATCTGCAGCAGTGTCAACAACTACTGTATCTGAGTCATTTACAGATGCAGTTGACTTAGTTGAATTGCCACAAGAAGCAAAACTAATTGCCACAATAGCGGCAAATACTACCAAAATCTTTTTCATTTTCTTTTAAATTTATATTGTTATTAAATTATGTTATTATGAAACGAATATTAATATCGTTTCAAGATTAATAATAGAATATTTCTATTAAAAGTTCATCGTCTACCACCAAAATTTTTATTCTTTGGATAAATAGGTCTACTGTCTACTCTACTAGGTACTTTCATATCCTTTCGCATATTACCAAACCAATTGGGTTTTGGTTTATATGATAGGTGTTGAATCCAAACTGGATGATAAGGATCTCTTAATGGAGGACAAACATAAACTGGTCTCTTTGGAATTGGAGGATAATATGATTTATGATATTTGTACCAATAGTCATGATATTCATAAACTACTTGAGTATGATATGTTGTTTCAATAGGTACATTTGATGTAATACATGATGTATATACAAAACACAATATTGCTAAGTAGATATTTAGAAATATCACATGAATCAATTTTTTATTTTTCATGAATTTAATGACTTTAATAACATTCTAGCGTATTTTACACACCTATCTGCTATTGCTTTAACTTTTCCATCACCTAAATTAACAATATTACCATTACTATCAATTTCAGATAGAGTGGCATTAGCAAATAATGATTTTGCAACTTCTTTTACATATTCTTCATCCTCATATTTAATACTAAGAGGATTGGGAATTCCCAATCCTTCAGTAGAGGATTCTTCATTTACTTTACCCATTATTATTTCTATTGAACTATTATTTTACATAATTTACATTTCAATGAACTTCTTGTTATTACGATAAACCAACTTGTCAATAAAGATCTTAGGAAGATCAGAGTATTCCTTACGAGACCAATCATTAACATTAAGATGTCCGGTCAACCAGTTAGTATAATCAGACTTATCCAATCCTACAATTTTTCCCCTTGACTCATAATGCGCCATACTGAAATTGTCTTTTCTCATCATTGAATTCAATGCCTTGTTGATATGCCCAATCAAATCATTTAAATCATCATAAATAAAATATGTATGCTTTGATTTTCCTGTCTCAGTATTGTATAAAACATATCCCCAGTTTCCAATTCTCTTGTTGTTACTATGATATAAGAAAAGCTTATCATAGTAATCAATTCCTTTAGTAAGGTGGATATCAAATATCATACAATTTGACTTTCTTCTATTGAATGCCATCAAATCTTCTACAATAGGATTCCAATGCTTATCATCATAAAGGTCAAACGTCATCTCACCATAATTAGCAAATGAAATATCTTTTACATGTCTGGTTTGTGAAAGAATCCAAATAATCTTATTAGCTTCCTTTTCTTTAATTGGATCAACATTGATATTCCAAAATTCAAACTTCAAATTATATTTCTTCATACTACTCTATTTACTTTTTATCTACTTCCTTACTATCTACTACCTTATTATATTCTGCTCGCAATTTCTCGATATTGTCACACATAGAAGTCTCGTTACCCTTATCATCTTTTACCTTTTTGCAAGGTGAACCAGGTTCACCATACAACTTTACATAAACAGTATATGCTTCAGGAAACTCTTCCTTCAACTTGTTGATAGTTGTGATGACACCTAATGTACAAGAAAGCTTATCAGACCAATCTTGCAAGTCCAATCTCTTTATAGTAATTGTTTTGATTTTCTCTGCAATCTCTGGTGCATTCTTCTTAATGTATTTTACCAAAGTATCATCAATTTGAAATTCATGAATACTAACACCATCAATCATCTTGTTGTAAATATTATTTACATTGAAGCAAGGACCAATATGATTCCATCTACTAAGAATATTATGCTTTTCTTTATCTTCTTTTGTCAAGAAATCATATCCATATAATATCACATCGCCCTTATCAATAAGATGAGGATACTTCTTTTCAAACTCGAATACATCATTTGGAATATCCTTCATGAATAATGATGTAAGTTCATTTTCTACATTGGACATAATTGGTTTGTATTCTTTCTCAATAACATTTTTAGTCATTGCACGAACTACACTTTCTCTTTCTGATTTTGTAAATTTCTTATAAGCTACCATAATTTTACTTTTTTAAAATGTTTCTTAAATAATCTATTACATATTCAATATTCTCTTCAGTAAAGTCATATACCTCACGCTTTTGCAATTTACTGTTTACAGCTTGAATAAATGTAGCCTTATCAAGCTTATCACCAAACTTGCTCTGTACTTTCTCATATACTCCATATATCTGTTGCAAGTCATCATGTAAATCACCAGAATATTCCATAGGAAACTCTTCATTTGGAAAACTTGCTGTCCAAATATAGTTCAAACCATTTCTAAGAATATTCCAAACATACATATCATGAACTGTATCATCATATTGTAATTTAGACAATGGATAAGCTTCTTGCAATGTTATTGATGCACTATCTGTCTTTACTTCACCATTATCTATATAGAACCAAGATAGGTAGAATGCAGTTCTACAATAGCTTGATACATCTCTGAATATTCTCTGTTTCTTAAGATATTCATAGAATTCTTTTGTATTCAATGCTTGAAACTGGTCTGGATTATCCTCATCTTTAACATAAAGAATTGGACAACCTTTATGTGGACCAATAAGCATACCATCATTTACAATTGATATAGCTGTTGTTAAATTCATATTTCTAAATTAATAAGTGTCTATTTCTCCAAAATCTTCTGGTCTAGTACCATCATAAAACATATAATCATTTTCTTCACTATCAATAATCTTCAAATCAGTTTCTGAAATTCCAAGCTTCTTTGCAATTTCACCAATAGTGAAGATACCATTTGCATGTCGTTCATCAGTTTTCTTCTTCTTTTCCTTTGTATATTCAATGAACAAACTTCTGTACTTTATAGCATCATCATACTATGTGAAAATTAGTGCATCATCAAGATTGTCATTTTCTTCAAATACAGGAAAATCATTATCATCAGTCAAAGTAAAATCAGCAATACCATGCTTACCAATTACATAATCCATATACTTTGTATCCTTAACTCGATACATATCCTTAAGGAATGGATAAGGAATAGGAGTCATTCTATATCCATACTTTACTTTACTTACAAATATAGGAATAATATTATCTGTAACAATTCTGTTATTCTTAGCAGAAATATTCACAACCCAGAAAATGTTGTACTTCTTCTGACACAATACCTTTGTCTTGAATAGACCAGACAATGCATTATGAATAGTTTCTTCTTCAGTACAATAAAGATCCATAAGATATCGAGTATACTTGCTCTTTTCCTTAAGAGTTGATAACTTAGCTAATGTACTTGATAATGTTGCTGTATATGTCATTATTTTTATTTTAATATTTAACATATAAAATATAGAACAACTTTGATTTATTTCAAACTTGTCGCAAATAAATTTAGAATAAAATTCTAATGAACATCACTTTCAGTTCTGTTCAAGAACTAAAGTTAAAATTTCAAAATTTTATTCTTCATTCCAAGAAATTTCTGTTTTATGATAATGTTCTTGCTGTCCTGAATAAGGATCCCATTCAGAATCAACTTCAACATTCAAATTCTTCATTATATCAGTCTTGATTGTATCTTTCACATACTTTGCAACTGCTTTTCCTAATACATAAGAAGGATCATTCTCAACATTAAATTTGTCATTCTCGATGGTTTTCTTCAATGACTTATTTTCCACATTCAATTCCTTTACTTGAATTTCTAGTTCATTAATATAACGTTGCATTTCAACAACATTGACTGGTAATGAATCTAAATAATTCTTCTTTACCATCTTTGACAATTCATTTAATGTATAATCTCTTTTCATAGCGTATTTTATTGTCTATATTTAAGTTAATCAATAAGTCATAGCCATTCCTGCTTTTGCATAATTCCCGTTGCTAATGTTATATCTCAATCTATTGATCCATTCATAACTTTTGCTAGCATGAATATCTTCAGGAAGTACAAATGTATCACCAACTTTAGTAAATTTTACAGTACACATTGCACATTCAAAACTATATTCCGGAAATGTATTAAATAACTCTTCATATTCTTCATTATCTTTAACACCAATATCTTTAAGATAATATTCTTTTTTAATCTTAACTACTCTACAAGCGCATATTTCATTATGAGATAAATGCATATCTATAACAGAACCATTTTTATATACACCCATTGAATGTTGAATATCTGTAGACCAAAGAATTGTCTTATTCTTATATAATTTATCAAGAACTTCTTTAGTTATCTGTGGGTTATTGTTAATATCATAACCTTCTGAAGCTAAGAAGGAATACATATCCATCATTGGAGCATTATCATAATAATCTTTAGCACTTGTTGTATAAATATTTCTTTTCATAATCTTAATAATTTTACTTAATAATTTTAACGTTTAAAATATAGAACAAACAAAATAAATTTCAAAATTTTTAACGTTTAAAATATAGAACAAACAAAATAAATTTCAAAATAAAATCTTTGAAATTGCAATTATTTTGTTTCTATTTTAATTTAGTATAAACATTATTTTATGAATGAAAAAGATACTTTAGTGATAGGTGATTTCCATTTTGGAACAAAGACAAATTCAATACAATGGCTTGAAGAAATGGAAAATTACTTTATAGAAATTGAGAGTTTGATAGTAGCAAATGGTGCACAAAAAGTAATTTTCTTAGGTGACTTGTTTGATGTAAGATATTCTATAAATACTTTAGTTGGCATCAAAGTAAAAGACATGGTAAGAGAAATGATAGAAAGAAATCCTGTAAAGAGTTTCAATTTTCTTGCAGGTAATCATGACTACTATTCTCCTAAGAAAGAAGATATGCATTACAATGCTTATGAAATGGTTTTTGGCACCGAATTCATGAAAGAACATGATAATGTACACTTCTATACTGAAAGGCCATATCTTGATAATGATGGTGACTTATATTTGCCTTGGTTCTTCACAGAAGATAAGGAATTGTTTGGACAAACAATAGAACACTTTAAAGGAGAATCTATAAATAGAATATTCTGTCACTCTGATCTATGTACTTGGGATATAGATATGATAAAGAACATGAATGGAAGTCCGGTATATAGTGGACACATTCATACACCATGGACAGATGAAGAACATAAGTTATATAATCTTGGTGCAGCATTACCATTGAACTTCAATGATGTAAATGACAAGAGATATGTATATTTGTTAAGAGGTACAGAAATAGTACGTAAGTTTGAAAATGAAGAAACTTATCAGTTTTACAGATATTTTAATGAAGAAATCTTTAATCTTACTAATTTTGATAATTGCTTTGTTCAGCTATATATTGATAAAGATTTAATCAATAAAGCAAAATACATTGAGAAAGTAAAAGAACTGAAACTGAATAATCCTGGAATATCTATAAGAGTAGTAGCAATAGATAAGATGATGATAAATGATGATGAAGTTGGAATTGACATGAACCAAGATATAAAGAAATATATTGACAGCAACATTCCAAAGAATCTATATAGTAAGTATGAAACAATTAAAGAAAAGATAGAAGAAAGAGGAAAATGAAAATAAATAAGATTAAGATAACAAACTTCAAATCAATTTATGGTACACAAGAATTCGACTTTAATGAGTTGAATGGTATGATAAAGCTATCAGGACCTATTGGGAGTGGCAAAACCAGCCTGCTTGAAGCTATTCTGTTTGGACTTTATGGTACCATAAAAGATCATAAGAACCCCAATTTGATTGCTTGGAATACCAAAGACTATAAAGTTGAATTATGGCTTACTTCTGGAAAACATGATATCTATATATCTAGACAATGTTATTCAGAAATGGTAGCGAAGATAGATGGAAAGGATTTGCAAGCACCATCTAAGAATGATTATCAGAAAATTCTAGAAGAATATTATGATGTACCAAGAATTGCAATAGAAAGGATGTGTATCATATCATTCAACCAGTTTATGTCATTAGCAAGCATGAACCCATTTCAAACAAAATGTTTTCTTGATGATGTATTTGGGTTTAAGACTTTTACCACTTATAATGATGAAGTAGTAGAAGAAAAAAGAGATGTAGTAAAGAGAGGAACAGAATTGCAAGCATTGATACAAGAAACTTCTAATCAGATAGAATCCTTAAAAAAGAAGAAAGAAAATCAGCAGCAGAAACTTGCAACATCAATAGATATAACTGGTTTAGACAAGCGAAGAAATGACTTGATTGAACAAGGAAAATCTGTAAAAGAAGAGCATAAGCAAAAAGTTAATGCAACAGTAGAGCAAAAAAGAGAATTAGAGAAAAAGAAATCTGAATTTGTTGATAAGAGAACAGAAGCAGCTACTTTGGGAAAGCAACAGAAACAGATGTATGAAAAATTCAAATCTGGTAAATGCCCTACATGTGGCCATGATATTGAGAAATCAAAAATAGATGAATATCTCAATAAAATGAATGATTATGCTAAAGTTTGGCATGATTGGAATGATAAGATAGAAGAAGTATCTAAAGAAATTCTATCTATAAATGATAAGATAGATGTAGTAAACAAGAAATATGATACACTTATTTCTGATATTAAATCCGAAATTCATTCTATTGATACTAAAGTATCAACTTACAATTCTAATCTTAAGTTAATGAAAGATAATTTTGACAATTTGATATCAGAAGCTAAAGACAAGCTAGAAAGATTGCAACAAGAATCATTAGATAATGAATTAGAACAAGGTGAATGGAATGATTTGTCAGAATTGTTCACTAAGTCATTACGATACAAGTTGCTTGATTCTATGATACCACATATCAACAATTCAATATCTAAGTATCTCAATAAGCTTGAACAAAACTATTCTGTCAAATTTGACCAAGAATTCAAGTGTCATATATTCATAGACAATAATGAAAAAGAAATTTCATATAAAGACTTATCGACTGGACAGAAGAAGACCTTAGATATCTGTATCATTTTTGGAATTCTTCAGAATGTCATTGCAAATGTCAATTTTAATATAATAGGACTTGATGAACTTTTTTCGAACATGGATGACAACATGAAAGATATGATGTTAGAAATGCTTCAGACTTCTATGGCAAACAACAGAACTATCATAATTATCAATCATGGACCTATGCCTGATGACAGATTTGACCATAAAATAAGAGTAAGTGTAAAGAATAAGAAAATCAATAAAGAAAACATTAAGAAAAGTTTATGTACAGGTCAAGTAATAGTACATGCATCCGAATATGAACAAGTCTTTTAACTAAAACAAATAACTTTATTTTTTAAGTGAGGAAATAAAAAATCAAATTTGATTAATAAATATGGCAATACGTAGAAAACAAACACAAGAAGAAACAGAACAAACATTAGCTGCTCAAATTGGAGATCTTGGTAATGATTTGAATATGGAAGCAGATGGAGGAGTACAGCAAGAAGTATATGATGATGTAGCTGAAGAAGCTCCTTCTACTAATATGGCTACTCAAATGATAGGAAAGAAGTTGAACAGACTTCCTGGGGCTATGTCAAATGAAGAGAGAGAACGTGATAAAGAATTCATCAAATCACAGAATCTTTCAAGAATTGGTCAGAAAATTGGAGATACTACAAGAGTTCGTGAAGGATGGCTGCCAGTAGATAGAACATTGTTAGGTGAACGTGATATTTTCTATCCATCTGATTGGTCATTCTATATTCGTCCAGCAACAGTAGAAGCTATTCGTAACTGGTCTATGATTGATGATCAGAATGGTAATAGTATCGATGAAGTATTTAACGAGGTATTGAAGACTTGTTTGCAGATTAAGGATAGTACAGATCGTCCTATTCCTTGGCACAACATTTGCTCTTGGGACAGATTCTTCTTCTTACTTCTTGTAAGAGAATACACATTCCAAGATGGTGAGTCAAATATTTCATATTATGAGGATTGTCCTGAGTGTGAAACCCCAGTAGAATTCAATTTGACTTCTGATGCATTGATGTATGATATGCCAGATGAAGAAGTAATTTCATATTATGACCAGACTTCTCGTACTTGGGCAATTGATCCATCAGAATATGAAGTAGAAGGTGATCCTATTACTTTGTATGTACCAACTTTGGAAAAGGATGCAAACATCAAGGCTTGGATGATACGTAAGCTTCAAGAAAACAGAAATACAAAGATAGATCCAGTATTTATTCGTTTTGTTTCTTGGATGACACCTAAGATTTCTAAGGATGATGAAATCAGTAAGAGACAGATGAAACAACTTAAGATGGCATTTGATTCTCTTTCTATTGACCAGTTTGAATTTATGGATGAAGTTCTTAAGAATATTATTGTTACTCCTAAGACTAAATTGCTTACTAAATGTCCAAGTTGTGGAGAGGAGGTAACTTCAGATATCAGGTTTCCAGATGGAGTTGGGGCTTTATTCCATGTACAAAGTAAGCGTCGCCGCTTCGGTAAGAAATGATCTTTTCATCTGCAGAGAATATCACATACAACCTAGTGAGATACTTAGAATGCCTTACTGGATATATGAAGAGTATCTTGCTAATATAAAAGATATCCAAAAGAAAGAAGAAAAGGAACAAAAAGATCAGGATAAGAGATACAATAGCATGATGCCTAAGATGCCTAGCATGCCTAAGATGTCGACACCGGCTATGCCTAAAATTTCTATTCCTAAATTCTAAAGAATGGGTGAACTTAAGTTCACCCATTTCTATTTTATTAATATGGATTACGATAAAATACTTTTAAATATATTCTTAACAAATAGCGGAAGGTCTAAATATGTTTTAAAAAAATTAAATAATTATTCAAACATAAAAAAATATTTAGATAATAGATTTTATGATTACTCAGAATCATATAAAGAAATATTAGATAGAATAAAATTTAAAATAGAAATAAGACCTACTTGTAAATTATGCGGTGCAAATGTAAAATATAAAGGATTGTTAAATAACCAACCTACGTATAAAACATATTGTTCTTGTTCTTGCGCACAAAAATCAGAAGAAACTAGAAAGAAATATAAAGAAAAGTGCATTCAAAAATATGGTGTAGATAATTCATTCAAAGATAAACAAGTACAAGAAAAGAAAAAGAAGTCATTAATAGAGCATTATGGTGTAGTAGTCCCATCTAAATCTGATAAAATAAAAGAAAAGATAAAAAATACTTGTTTAGAAAAATATGGGTCCACATCATTATTACAAAGTGAAGAAATAAGAAAGAAAATAAAAATAACTAATTTAGAAAAGTATGGTTCAATTACTCCATTAGGCAATACAGAATTTATGAAGATCAAGATAAAAGAAAAATATGGAGTAGAATATTCAACTCAAATACCTTATGTAAAAAAGAAAATAAGTGAAGGAACATCATCTTTAAAATGTAAGAAAAAGAAAGAAAAAACTTGTATGGAACGATATGGTGTACCACATATATCAATGGATGAAGATATAAAAAACAAGAAAATAGAAACAAGAAGAAAAAATCATACATTCAATACTTCTAAACCAGAAGAAGAATTGTATTTGTATATTAAAGAAAAGTTTCCATCGGTGGAAAGACAGTATAATAAAGATACAAGATATCCATTTGATTGTGACTTTTATATTCCGGAATTAGATTACTTTATAGAATTGAATGGATTCTGTTCACATGGTGGTCATCCATATAATCCTAAAAGCAAAAATGATGTAAATAAGCTTAATTCATGGAAAGAAAAATCTGTTGAACATCCAATGTATAACAATATGATAAAAACTTGGACAGTAACAGATCCATTAAAAAGAGAAATAGCAAAACAAAATAATCTTCATTTTAAAGAAGTATGGACTTTAGATGAAGGTAAAAAATTTATCGATAAATTATGATGGTAAACTATTGTCCTTTTTATTTTTATTTATTATTAATTAAACGTAATTTGATAGAGGCTTTTTACTTACTTCTGTTATTTTTAAAAGTAACATTAACCTAATTTAATATATAGGTCAAAATTTATCCTATCAAATACGAAATGGCAAAGAAATGTCTAGTATATGAGACACTTGGCAACATAACTGCAATGAAGGTTAAGGAGTCTCTTGACAATAATGAAATTCGCCTTTCTGGTGTATTCGGTGTTTGCGGAATTAAAAATGGTAACAACAGAATTTACAGTAAGGAGAATTATGGTCAGATGGTAGAAAGTTTGCAAAAGACAATAGCAACAGAAGGTTGTCTTGGTGAACTTGAACATCCAAATTCAATGAATATTAATCTCAATAATGTTTCACACAAGATTGAAAGTGTTCAAATGCATGAAGATGGTACTATTACAGGTACTGTTGTACTGCTTGATACTGAGAAGGGTCGTAATGCTAAGGCTATTGTAGAAGCTGGTGTACCTTTGTATATTAGTTCTCGTGCTCTTGGTTCTATTGATGAATCAGGTAATGTAACACTTACTATGCTTAAGACTTATGACTTGGTTGGTACACCAGGTTTCTCACAGGCAAGTTTGCACTTGGATGAAAATCAGAAGTTTGAATCATTGAATGAATCTATGTGTGCAGTAATTCTTGAAGGTGAAGATGACAAGAATGATGATCCAGATAAGAACAAAGATAAAGACAAAGATAAAACAAATATGAAAGACTTGAAAGAAGCAGTTGATAAGCTTAGTGAAAAAGTAGAAAGCCTTGAGG
Source organism: uncultured Romboutsia sp. (assembly GCA_937880075.1). Taxonomy (GTDB): domain Bacteria; phylum Bacillota; class Clostridia; order Peptostreptococcales; family Peptostreptococcaceae; genus Romboutsia. Next base: position 34,758 of record CALFLM010000088.1, read on the forward strand.
CTGAACTTCATGTAGCTAAGGAATCTATCAATGAAAAGGATGAGCAAATCCAAGCTCTTACTGAACAAGTTTCTGAATTCAAGCCTACTAACTATGATGCTATTGAATCTTGGATTAAGGAAGAATTCAAACCTGAATTCAGCCAAGAAATGGCAAATGGTGTACAAAAATGGGTAAGTGAAGAGTTTGCTCCAGTTGTTCAAAATTGGATATGTGAACAGTTTGCTCCTGAGGTACAAAAGTGGGTAGTAGAGCAATATTCTCCAGAAGTTCAGAAGTGGGTAACAGAACATTATTCTCCAGAGGTTCAGAAGTGGATTGTAGAGCAGTATTCTCCTGAAGTTCAGAAGTGGATTGTCGAAAATTACTCTGATGAACTACAGAATTGGATTACCGAGCAATTTGGTAAGGAATTGACTAACAAGATTAATGAGAATGTTTCTGAATATATAGAATCTAAGTCTAATGACAAGTTCGAGAATATTGATAGAATGCTCGAGATGCTTGAAAGTGGACAAGGTTCTAAAGAAAATGAGATTCAGATGTTGAAGGAACAGCAAGAGAAGAATCTTGGTAAGTATGCAACTTGCTATGCTATTGTAAACATGCCAAATGAGTACCGTCCAATGTTCGAAGGTTTGAGTGAACAAAAGAAAGATGAGATAGCTTTGCAGTCTCGTGCTTATGACTTTACTAAGACCGGTGTGATGGAAAGCTTCTGGGCTGGTATTGATTTCAATGAGAAGCCAGTACAGAATATCAACGAGAATCATAACCAAAATCCGGTAGATAGTTATATGTCTAGTATTGCTGCTCAGATGATGGCTTTACGTTAAATGTCTAAAAAGTGGAGGAACAATTTATTTTTACTAAATTCTAAAAGAAAAGAATTATAACAAAATCATATTTCTAGTAATAAACATGTTGATTACAGAAAATCAGAACAAAGCAATGTGGACTAAGATGCTTACTGAGCAGTTCCATGTTGAAGATAATGAAAAGTTGAATTGGGTATCTGATTATGCCCAAACACACGCAATGTTTGAAGCTAACCTTGGTGCTCATGCAGTAGCAACAGCCACAGGTGTTAGCCCTGTAACAGTTCCAGCTGGTGGTCCTCAGGGTGGTCCTGGTGTTGGTCCTATGTATGCTACTCCAGCTAATACTCTTGGTATGGGTAATATTGCCGCTCCTAGTGGTCCTCATGGTGCTGATGGTCGTGGTAGCTCTACAGCTGGTATCAATCCAGGTGCATTCTTCAATCAGACTCCTGGTAGTGGTGATATTCCAGTTTCTACACTTCCTATGGCTTTGAACGTAGCTTTGATGACTATTGGTCTTGAGCTTGTTCCAACTATTCCTACTAAGGGTCCTTGGGCTCTCTTGAGTTATATGGACTTCCCTTACGCTGGTGGTAAGATGGGTCGTAGAAATGAAATCGCTGGTCTTGACGGTGTTGGTGCTGGTCGTGAGAACAAACCAATGTACTTCAAGGTATTGCTTCCTGGTACCGCAATTGCCAAGCTCCGTGCTCTTGGTACTTTGGTTGAAGATGTAAAGGTTGATTTCGAAACATCTGCTGGTAAGGTACAGACATTGTTCAAGGCATTTGGTCGTATGGATGGTGGTCTTCTTGTACAGGTTATCGATTCAAAGAAGGATACCAAGGATATATCTATCAATGAGGCATTCTCTGGTGATACATTCAAGATGACTATTGACGGTACAGAAGTAGATAATTTGGAAGATGCAGAAAAGGCTGCTGTACAGGTTGACTTTGCTCAGACAATGGTTGACTTCATCGATGGTTTCGCTAACTTCGCTACTGGTAAGAAGGAACCTATGACACGTGCTGAGAATGAAACTGGTACTGGTAACACTATTGGTCTTCGTCTATTCTCTAAGTGGATTACAGTAGGTAGTTATGAAGTAACAGGTGCTGTAACTCGTCAGCAACTTCAGGATCTTCCATTGTACGGTGTTAACGCTGTTTCTAAGATTATGGAAGCAATGCAGAACGAAATCACCCAGTCTATCAACGCTCGTATTCTTGAGCATGTATTCCGTCTTGGTGTTACTAACGCATTGAACTTGAAGAACTATCAAGGTGTTGACTTGAACCTCTACATGGGTACAGCTGATAAGGACTTCGCTCAGCTTCCTATGAATATCAAGGAGTACAAAGATATCTTCGGTAATGATCTTCGTGCTACTTGGGGTACTATCAAGAACTCAGAAGTTAACACATCTGCTGAGAACCTTCATACTCGTCAACGTCGTATCGCTTCTCGTGTACTTGCAGCATCTAACCTCATCCAGGTAACTAATAGACGTGGTCCAGCTAACTGGGTTGTTACAAATACCCAGGTTGTTACAGCACTTCAAGATTGTGCTCAGTATGTAGTTGCTCCAATGCAGAATACATTCACACAGTCTGTAACTGCTAATCTCTACAAAGCCGGTACTATTGCAGGTCTTCAGGTTTATGTAGATCCTTATATGGATTGGAACGATACTCGTATTTGTGTTGGACGTAAGGGTTCTGGTAACGAACCAGGTGTAGTATTTATGCCTTATATCCTTGCGGACCAAATGCAGCTCATCGCAGAAGGCACGATGGCACCTAAGATGCTTGTAAATAGCCGTTATGCTATTGCTGATATCGGATTTTTCCCAGAGAAAAGTTATTACACATTTACAGTTTCTTCAGACTTCGGTTTGCTCTAATAGTAAATGTAAGCATAGAAAAGAGAGATTCCTTAAGGAATCTCTCTTTTTTCATATAGATCATCAATAAATTCCTTTCCTTCTTGTAATGACCAAACTTCTTTAAAATTTAAATTGTTTCGTTTAGCTGTTTCTCTTTTATTTACATCATATATAGTCCAAGTCTTTATTGCATTTAAATAATATTTATGTCCTGATAATGCTTTTGCCTGCATTTTTTCTAATAAAGCTTTATCTTCAGAATTAGGATTATATGGGTGCTTGCCGTGTGTCCAAGTACCATTCAACTCTATAAAATAATCTAATTCAGGTATATAGAAATCACATTGCCATGGATATCTTTCTTTATCTTTATATTGTCTTATTACTGATGGGAACTTAGACTTTATATATACATACAATTCTTCTTCTGGTTTAGAAGTATTGAATGTATTATTCTTTTTCATAGTATTGTATTTCTTTTCTAATATTTTATCTTTTATAATTTTATATTCTTCCGTCTTTGGAAATGAAATAACGCCATATTTTTCTAACATTCCCTTTTTCATGTTCGACTTAAATTTTTCTTTAAATTCATCTGATTTCCATATTGAATCCATATAATGTTTATATTCTTCGGATTTAACATACCATTCAATACCGTATTTCTTTATAAATCCATCTATAATTTTATTTTTGAATTCCTCTGAATGCCATATATTTTTCATTTTTTCTTTAAATTTATCCGTTTGAAAAAATGAAACTTTTCCAAAGCTTTTTATTCTTCCTTCTTTACCTTTATAACTTTCTACAACGGAATTAGCACCATATCTTTTTTGACAAGTTTGTTTTATTCTTTCTTGTGATTCTGGATTCCTAGAATTATGTGTATATCCAGTTCTTTTAAAATATGTTTGATTTGCTTTTATGTGTGTTTCCTCATTTCTTGCTCTACAACTATTGCAACAATATTTTGAAAACATTTTCTTTTGCTTCCCAATAAAATTTACTGATTTACCACATGTTGGGCATTTAGGTTTTTCTTCTATTCCTAATTTTATTCTTTGTATAGTTTCTCTAAATGAATCAGAGTCTTTATATCTACTTAATAAATATTCTGAAATATTTGGATGTTTTGAAATAAAATTTACCCTAATTACCCTGTTTCCATTCCAAAACACCTTATTAATCAAACTATCATGCCTACTTCTGTATTCTTTATCTTTTGTATCTTTCATATAAAATATTAATAGTCAAATATTAAAAATAATTCAAAATCATATTTGACTATATCCAATTTACATAAATTATTTTTAATCAACAAATTGATAAATTTGACAAATACATTTTAAGTAAAATATAAACATGGCAATCCCAGTATATTTACAGAACTTTAAGCATGCTGGCCTGTACAGAGTTGTTTTTGACAAATCAACTGTATTGAGTCAGGATACAAATGTTCTTCGTTTACTTGTTGGATATTCTGATAAGGGTCCATTTAACATTCCTACTTATATCCAAAGTGCTGCTGATTTTATCGCTATGTACGGTAATATCAACAAGACACAAGAGCGTCGTGGTAATTTCTTCCACCGTACTGCTTTACAGATGTTGAGTGTATCTCCTATTCTTTGTTTGAACTTGAAGAAGTTTGATACAGAAAATGTTACAGGTGCTCAAATCAATACTAACTTCAATGCGAAGGATACTATTGATACAGTACAGATCCCTGTGGCAGATGTTTACGATACTACTCGTTTCTGGTCATTAGACCCAGAAAAGCTTAATGAAGTACGTGGGTCAGAATATATCAATATCGCTACTACCGATGTAAAAGCTAATTCTGGTACTTTCTTCATTCGTAAGGCTTCTGGTAGCAAAGTAAGTTCTTACAATGTTACAGTAAGTGATTGGTATAAGGATGCAGGTGAAACCGTTCCTGAATTCCTTGAAGGTTATGAAAATGAACTTATGTCTGCATTCTTCGCCGAGGTTTATGTATTCAGTGGTAAGTTTACAGCTGATCAAGTTCTTGCTTCTGAAACTTTAAAGAATTACTTTATTGTAGATAAGAACGGTAAATTGAAACTTCGTCAATATGTAAAGGACAGTTTTGGCGACTATAACGATACTCTTGACTATCTCTTTGAAGATGAGACAAGTGGTGCTATTGGCCATTATGTTGGTTGTTTGATTCCATATTTCAAGGATAAGAATGGCAACTACGCTTCTCTTGATATCATATTCAATCTTGATTCTGATGCACACCACATGATGATGAGCTTCAATGAAGATATGCTTTATGAATATGGTACTGCTAATATTGACATGTCGGGTGCTCGTTGGATCTCTACTTCAGATTCTACTCCTTATGACAATACCCATGTAGAAAGCGATGGTTCTGATGTTGGTCACAGCCGTGCTAAGATTTACAAGCAATATGGTACTAGCATTGTTTGTATCGACAGACTTTGGAAGGGTACTGCTTTAACATCACTTCTTGGTAATGTTGATGCTCCGGTTGTTTCTGCTAAGACGCATTTCCGTACAAACATCTGGTCAGATGAAGATACTATCAAGCATCCTCTTTCTTGGGAAAATGTAAAGAAGATCAGTGGTAACTTGTATGTTCAGTCTTGGACTGATACTGCTATTACTTTAGGAGCTGTTGGTTCATCTAAGCATATTACTATCGACTTACTTATGATTAGTAAACCAAATGTAAACTATATTCTTTACGAACTTGGTGCTGCTTACAAGAAGACGGTTGATGGCGTAACTTCTTATGTTCCGTTTGAGTCAGGTCTTGGTACAGTTTACAAATCAGCTGATGCTTATGACAAGCCAGAGAATATCAATGGTCCTAAGAAGGTAATCACTTCACTTTCTAGAGATTTAGATAGTACAGATGATGCTATGGTAATCTTAAGTTCTGAAGTTGTTAAGTGTAATATCGAAGATGTTTACATTACTACAAAGACCGAATATCTGAACCCGGATACATTGATAGATGACCATAATAAATATGCTTCTTGGAATGTATATGGTCCATCTGTTACATTCATCCCATTGAATGAAAATTGGACTTTGACAGCTGATGTATACGATGAAACGGATGAAGATGCAGTACATACATATCATTTAACAGCTCCTGCTACAGCTGATACCACTGTTCTTGCTATGCTTCAGAAGGGTGATCAGTTCTTAGCTGTAGATGGTAAGATTGATATGGATGGTGATGGTGACTATTCTGATGAGGTAAATAATGGTTATTATGACCTTTGTTATGTTCAGGAAACAGAAACCATTACTGATGAATATGGTAATCCTAAAACATACTCTATCAAGTTCACCGGTAATATTGCTACTTATGAAGGTGCTAGCAAATCTGACAAGGACGTAACTATTTCTAATGGTGAATATAAGTTGCTTGGTACAGAAGAACAGAAAGAATATAAACCTAAGAACTGGGCAGTTACTTACAATCATGTGGGACCTAGAACTTTGACGGCTGAAGCTTATGCAGTTGCTACAAACAAGGAAGGATTCAATCCATCAGGTATAGTATTCTCTAAGCAAGTTACAGCTGTAGAATACATGATGTTGAATGCCACTGCACGTAACATGTGTACTAGAAATTATCATTACCATAAGATTGCCACATCAGATCCAAATAAGGATAATATAACAGGTGCAGAATATAAAACAAAGAGTGAAAGTGAAAAGAAAGACTATAAATATGTAGAACTTGATTCTTATACATTCATCTATGATGATATCAAACAAGTATATTCATCTGATGCTGGTCTTAAGAGACCGGTTCAAGTAACAACCTCTGCTGGAACATTATATATTGATGCAACTTCTAATCCTGATTTAAAAGTAGATGAAGCTGGAAAGATTACCGCAAATACAACTGCTTTGAAACATGATGGTACTGATAAAATTGGTTATTATGTAGCAATGTATACAAATCCTGCATTTAATTATGGACAAGAGGTAATTATGCTTACTGATGCAGAATATCAAAAGATCAAGCCAATTTCTGAAGATAAATATAATGGTCTTTCTACTTCAGATAAGACTGCATATAATAGTACAACAGCTAATTATACAGAAAATGGTGATGTATCAAAGAATGGTCATTATTTGATTGGCTACTCCACTTTAGTAGCTAATACCAATGAATGGATTAAGAAAGCTGCACAAAATGCAACAACTTATGGTAAATATCTTGTTCGTATTGAAAATGGCTTGAACCAAGAAATTGGTACTATGGAACCTGTATACTTGAAGGGTTATACCTATGAACATCCAAAGCCAGATGGGGTTGGTCAACGTGCTAAGCTTGAATGGCAGAACTTCCAGTTGTCAGCTTTGACTGAATACAAAGGTCTTCTTACTGGTCTTTTGAATAAGTCAGAAATTGACTTCAGATATGTTATCGATGGTTTCGAAACTTATGTTGATGCAGGTGCTAAGAAGGTACTTTCTTATCTTGCTAAGCAGAAGCAAAATGCATTCGCCATTCTTAACTTCCCTTCTGTTAAGACATTTGTAAAGTGCCCATACAGTTCATTTACTGATGCCAAGGGAGTATTCAATGTACAATATGTAGTTGATGGATTCAATAAGAAGAAAGCTCATACAACAGCATTCTCTCTTCCATCAAATGATGAAGGTGCTAGCTTTGCAGCTTTCTATACTCCATTAAAGCTTTCTGATGGTACTATTGATTCTGTTGTTCCATCTGCAGGTCTTGTATCTAACTTGTTTATGGAGAAGTACAATTCACGTCTTCCTTATGAAATTGTAGCTGGTCCTAACTATGGTGCAATGTCAGTATCTGGTCTTGTTGGTCCTGATTACAATTATAGTAGTGATGAACTCAACATAATTGAGCCTTTTGGTGTAAACTGTATGGTATACCGCCCAAGCTTTGGAACATTCATAAATGCTAACCAAACCGCTAAGCAGACACCTAAGTCAGCATTGAGTTCTGTTAACGTTCGTGAGTTGGTTATCTACATTATGGATGAAGTTGAGAAGATTCTTCAGTCTTATCAGTGGGAGTTCAACAACCAGACTGTACGTAATAAGATTAAGGATCGTGCTGATTCTATCTGTGCTAGAGTTCAGGCTAATGGTGGTATTCAAGCTTACTTGAATGTCATGGATGACTCTAACAACACACCTGATATTATTGATAATGAGATGGCTATCTTGTCTACTCATATCGAACCAGGTCGTGGAATGGGTAAGATGGTACATGAGTTGACTCTGTATCGTACGGGTCAGATGAATTCTACTATTCTTGGAGAATAAACAAATGAGAGAGTTCTTAAGAACTCTCTCCATTTATAGAAAATAACAAAATCTTATATATAAGAAAGTTTTATGCAGAAAATAACAGAAAATAAGCCTAACATTTATTGGGGTGGATCAGTTGCTGCAACTACAGGTGATTTTGCTTCTCGTGGCCATGATGGCAAGACACATCTTCCTCATTTGATGAATACTAAGGCTGGTGCTAATCGTCATGATCCAATGAACCGTGCAGTGTTTGAGGTATCATTTACACTTCCTACACAATTGCAAGGTATGTTTGGTGCTGATGCTGCTACCATGACAGAACAAGTTACGGATGTTGCTGGTTTGGATGCATTACAAAAGACAGTACAAGCTGGTTCACAGAAATTCTTTGGTGTTGATGTGAGCTTCTTGAACCCAACATTGGATAACACTTACGCTGAAGTTACAGTAAACTTCAATTTGAATATTCGTTCTAAGTCAGATGCTTGGTTGCTCCGTATATTCAAGGCTTGGGAAAAACTTGGTTATGACCTTGCTGATGGTACTCGTACATTGAAAGCTGACTATGTTGCTGATGTAATGAGAATTGCAGAAGCTAATCGCGATGGTACTATCTATCGTGCTTATGTATTCCATGACACCATGATTACAAATGTAACAGGTCTTGATACATTAAACTACACTGATAATGAACCTGGTAAGCTTAGTGTAACATTTAGGAGTGACTTCTGGGATGAAGACTTAAGTACCGGTGAATCAAGCAACTAAATTAAAAAGTTGAAATAATTAATATAAAGTGTCTATTTTATTCATATATAAGATAGACACTTTTATTGTATAATTTCAAATGACAGATAATTTAATAATCAAAATCGTATATTCAAAATCAAAACCAAGTACACATTATATTAGAAATAAAGATAAATATCCAAATATCACTAATTATATTATCAATAGATATAAAGATAGTAAAACATTTAGAGAATCTTTAGATCGTATGAAATTTGGAATAGAAGAAAGACCTGTTTGTAAATATTGTAATAAAGAAACAGTATATAGATGCCTTGGAAATTATGCCCCATATTGCTCTAGGAAATGTGCAAATAATGCAAATTTAGAAAGAAGAAAAGAAACTTGTTTATTAAAATATGGGGTTGACAATCCTGCAAAATCTGAAAAGGTAAAAGAAAAGGGAAGACAAACTTGTTTGAATAAATATGGAGTTATAAATGCTGGATGGGCACCTGAGGTAAGAGAAAAAATAAAGAAAACTAATCAAGAAAGATATGGTGTTGATATGCCATTACAATCTAAAGAAATATTAGATAAAACAAAAGAAACATCTAAAGAAAAGTTTGGTACAGAATATTATATGAGAACTAAAGAATTTAGGGAAATTTCAAAAGAAATTTTCTTAGATAAATATGGATATGAATGTGCAATGAAATCACCAATAGTTAAGAAAAAATTATCAAATAAATTAAATACAGAAGAAGTAAGGCAAAAAATATATGAAACAAAGAAAAAGAATCACTCATTTAATACTTCAAAACCAGAAGAAGATCTTTTCTTATATATAAAATCTAAATTTACAACAGTAAAAAGACAATATCATTGTAAAAGATACCCTTATAATTGTGATTTTTATATACCAGAATTAGATTATTTTATTGAGTTACAAGGTTATTATACTCATAACACACACCCATACAATCCAAATTCTGTATTAGATCAAGTATTAGTAGAAAGATATAAAGAAAGATATGGGTCTAAATGTCAAGCAATTACTATTTGGACAATTAAAGATCCAGAAAAAAGAGATTGTGCTAAGCGCAACCATTTAAATTTTAAAGAAGTTTGGTCATTAGAAGAAGGAAAAACGTTCATAGATTTTCTATATTCTAAATATCACAAATAATAAAACACAAATATGAAGAAAGAAAAAATAGACAAGGCTTATACAAGTAATGATTATGAAACATGTTGTTTTTGCTCTAATAACAGAAAACGATTTGTAATAGATGGAAATGAACTTACAGCAGAATATATTTGGACGTTAAATCAAGAACAACGTGAAGAATTGATAGATAAGATAATAAAGAAAATCCGTATAGATGGTTTCCCTTATAAACAATTGTCAAAACATATTTATGAAGATGACAAGTATATAAGTAAGCAACTGCAAAAATTGAAGAAAGCAGATCCGGAAAGTGTAATGAAGAATGGTTATCTTTCCAATTCCGGTAGTCTTTGTTTGGATATTTGTAGATATATGTGTCAAGATTTATTTTGGAAAACCAGAGGAGATGATGGAACCATATCTATAGAAGATGTGTTTAATGATGATGTACTGATAACAAGAGTATTGAAAAATCGAATGGGTTGGAATCTTACAACAGAACGTGGACAAGAGGAACCTTATATATTTGATATGTCACCAGAAATGATTGTTCAAGGAATTCGTTCATCCAAGATTGGATATGGTGTTTCTAATTTCAGACCTATGATTGCTAAATTCATTTATTCAAGATATTTGAATGAAGGTGATAAAGTATTTGACTATTCTTGTGGATGGGGTGCTCGCATGTTAGCAGCTTGGTCATTAGGTTTAGATTATTCTGGAACTGATCCATTAGTTGTAGATGATTTGAAAAAATTTGATAAAGAATATCTTGGTGGAAAATCAATGATGTTTAAAACAGGTTCAGAAAATCCAGATCCATATAATAAAATATTAGAAGAGAAAGGTAAAGTAGATATGTGTATGAGTTGTCCACCATATTTTACATTGGAAAAATATTCAGATGACAATTCTCAATGTTATAATAAGCTTGCAAATTATGAGGATTGGTTGAAAGAATATTGGGTACCAACAGTAAATAACTGTAATAATATATTGAAAGATAATGGTTATTTTGTTTTGATAATAAAAGACTTCTATAAAAAGTTTGCTTTGAAAGAAGATATGGCAAAAGTCATAATGGACAACAATATGAAATTGATTGAGACTTTTCAATATAAAACCCAACGAGATCATTTGTCTGGTAAGAGAAAGTCTGGTGTAATGTCAAAGAACTCTGAATATGTTTTAGTTTTTAAGAAATATTAATAAAAATGAAAAATACTGGAAATTATGTAAATAGTTCATCAATCTATGGATTGATGAACTCTAATTGTAAGATATTGGATAATAAAATTGGGTTTTGGAAATCAAAGAATCATAATAAATTAGTATTATGTGAAGATAATATAAATGGCATTGACTTATCTGATACTTCAAAAATATCTATGATGTATCTTGATAAAGTAAATTATGATAAAGAATTTTGGAATTCTAAAGGTTATGAAATGTCTAAGATTACTGAATCTGAAGAAATATTTTCTTATATAGATAAAGAATTTTTCAGTAAGTTGAATAGAACTGTTAACAAAGAAGTATATGAAACATTAAGAAAATATGATAATTGGAGAAAATCAGGAAAAATGACTGTTGTTGATTATTCTGATATTCTATATGATGATATATTGAACATGATAAAAGAATGGTCAACAACATCTGGTAAGAAATATGGATTTTTTAGACATGACGGAATTGACAGGGCATTTTTCAAAAGACTTAAGAATAAAGAAATAAACAAAGACTTATATGACATAAGAATATATAAAGTAGATGATAAAGTAGTAGGTTATAGTGTAATAGAACATTATCCTTCATTTGAAAATTATGGACATGTTTATCTCATAAGAAAAGCTGTAACTGATTTCAGAAATTTATGCTTATATATTGATTATGATACATTTAGAGAAAAAACAAAATATGAAAACAATATCATAATAAATTGGGGTTGCTCTTCTAGTGGTGTTAAGAAATATAAACTAAATAAATTCAAACTTGCTTACATTAAGAAACTATATTTCTACAATCTTAAGAAAAATCAATCCTGAAACAATAAAATGGCCGAGAGATATAATTTATCATCTCGACCATTTTCCGCTCCCTGTGTGACCCTGACACCATCCTGGTGAATTTTAATTTATTTTAGTTTATCATAATTTTTTCTAATAATATTAGAAAATTTAATCAATGCTTCTTTCATTCCTGATTTTGTATCAGATACACCTACCCAATTATTTCCATATAATTGGTTATTGATTGCTTTATATTCCTTTTCATCATTTTTATATTTACAATCTGATGAATTGATACAAAGTAATCCGAATAATACATTTTGTTCCTTCCAATTATCAATAACTCTAATTAATGATGTTTTACTACTCAAATATAAACTATCTGTAATATTCAAAAAGAATATTTTTTTATTTGTCTGCAATTTTACATCTTTCAATATAGTATCATAAGACTTAGCATCATTTTGAGACATCTGATATAATCGATTTCCTAACTTATAAGGATTTTTATCTTTAGGTGTAATATATTTTACAATATTTTCACCATGGCCATAAATATATAAATCAATCCCCTCATAATTCTTCATTGCTTCATAAAAAATACAAGCAAGTTTTGATGCGATATTTCTAGCAGAATATTCACCATTTTGAGGAAAATTCATTGATCCAGATTCATCTATTGATATTACAAATGCATATTTAGGATCTGGACTTTCTGATTTCTTCATAACCTTTCTATGATATACACAGTTTACCCCTTGAATTGCCTGTACAAGATGAGATGATATAAGTTGTCCGTTTCTATGGAATTTATCATCTTCTAATTCAATTTTCTTATTGTTAGGAATAATTATTTTCTTAGCAATCTTTATTTCTTCTGATAACTTAGAAATCATCTTCTTATAAGCAATGGCATCAGAACTATTTGGTTTTACTGCTCCTATTTCTTCTTTTGCTCCATTGAATAATTTATCTGGTTTATTAGTATCACATTTACCAAGAGCATCATTTTCTTGATTTACTGAATTTTTTGCATTGTTGAATTTTTGTGATATCACATTCTTTGATTTATTTCTTCCTTCACTTGTATTAGGAGAAAACAATCCATTTTGTCCGCAATTCTTATCCTGGTTTGGATTACCTTCAGTTGAAGAATTTCCTATCATACCGAGATTTGGTTTAGATAATCTTGAATTAAGATCATCTAACTTTACATATTTCTTGATTATTTCTATAGTATCAAGACATGCAACAACAGTGTTTTTTGTAGGACTATATTTGAATTGATTTGGATCTTCGATTTTTACAATAACCCTTTCATATATCTCATCTAACATTGGACCAAATTCATCAATCCATTCTTTAGGAAATCTATTTGAAAGATTTGAATTTCTAACCATATACAATACCATAAATTGTACAATATCTATCTTACTGTTAGAAAGAACAAGCTTCTTTATAGAATTGATGAATTTATCTTCAGAAAAGTAATGTAACAATACATGGTTCAAAAAATACATCCATTGTGGTTTTCTGACACCTAACATTTCTTCAATACATTCATCTTCGTATACATTATGAAGCCAATGAGCAATAGGATATTTTACCATTTTCAAATCATAATTTTTGAAATCAGTAAAAGCACAATGACATGCTTCATGGCAAGCCAATCCCATTTCAATATCCATGCCATCATAAGCATCTTTATGTTCCCTCATTGGATTCATACCAACAACAATATGTTTACCATCTGTATATGATGAATCAGAATTTTCTTTAACAACTAATTGCGCAGAATTTTCTGTTACTTGATTAGAAACATAAAGTAAAGCTTGTGACATCAATGCTGTTGATGTCTTATAAGCTTCAATTTCCATTTCTTTATATATGAACTTTGAAGATGGATTTATACCAAACTTATTGATAGTATAAGTAGGGCGGTTAGAAAACCATTTTGTATGTTTGAGAATATATGCCATAACTTCAATTCTTAATTATTTAATTTTTACATCATAAATATAGAACAATCTTGATTTATTTCAAACTTGTTGGAAATGAATTTAGTACCAACCAAGGGAATTTCAAACAAAAGTTCAAAATTCCCTTATTTATACTTATATTTTACATACAACAAATATATCCATCTTCTGGACCAAACCAAAGACTAGGACTTTCCCAATCATCTCTTCCATAATCAGAAACTCCTCTAAAATAATCTGATTCTGCTATTTCAAGTTCTGTTTCATTTAATTCATTTTTGAAACCATCAATATTAGCTAGACACCATTCAAGATAACCATTCTTGTTTCTTGATGTGTTGTAATCATACACTTCCTTTATAGTATATCTTTTAAATTTACCAAATGTAAGTACCCGTTTAGGTTCTTCAAATGGATTGTCACTTATTTCTAATTTAAGATATTTTATAATTTACATAGGTTTAGGATCATCATTCCAACTCATATTCTGATAAACTGCTGGTAAACATTCTTTATTTACATAAGCACCTCTACCACCAGCAGAAGACCAATATTTGTTGAATTTTCCATTCCATACATACGGATGATGTTCTTTACCATAATAGTCTTCTTCCAATTTAGTAGTATCTTCAACAAATATTTTTTCTGTATGACGATATGGATATCCTTCAAAAACGCGATATTCACCATTTTCATTTACAGCAATGTAGGCTTGGTCATATCTATGTTGTACTACTTTATCATCATCTGATGGTTTGTTCAAATACTTATCAACATCAAATGCATTAGGGCAATTGATATTTGAAAGATATTTAATCAAATTAGGATCAATCTTGATAGTCTTCAAGTTATTGAAATAATTTTCATTCAATTTGCTTGGTACTCCCATTTGCCATATCTTCAACTTACTAGCACTCTTAAGAAGATATTCATATTCTTCTTCATAACCAGGTGGTAATGTAGCAGCATCCTTATACATTCTAGTCAAGAAATGAAACAATCTACTTGCAAATGTATAATCAACCGCAAATCCATAATTACCGGTCCATGGACATTGCAATTGCTCTTCTGGTATACTCTTTTCTTTATTGAACATATATATAATTAAATTAAACTGTTAAATATGCATAATAGTCTTTATACAAAGTTCCTACTTCATTATCAAAAGTATATTCAATCAATTTCTTATGTAAAGTATCAAGCATCTGTACTTCAATACCACCTTTCAATAAGAATATCAATGGCGTAACATCTCTATACTCTTCTCTAAACACAACTCTCTTTATACCTGATTGGATAATGAGCTTTGAACACTGCAAACAAGGACTCAATGAAACATAAGCTGTAGCACCTTTACACTTACCTTCTGAACACTTTGCACATTTAGCAATAGCATTAGATTCGGCATGCAATACTTCATCATTTGTTACAAGATTGCCATTTTCATCAAGATGTTCACATTCATTTGGAAATCCCTTTGGCATGCCATTGTATCCTTGTGCGATAATCTGATCATCAGAACTTACAATAATGCAACCAACCTTACTTCTTGTTGCAAAACTCAAATCCTTCAAACATGAAGCCATATTCATGTAAGCAATATCATATTCTAATTTTCTATTCTCTGTCATAGTTATTATTGAAATTTTCTGTTTCTTGGTGTCTTTTCTGGACAATTCTCTGTAAATACAAGACCTTTATCAGTATCTTCTACCACAAGCTGTGTAACAAACTTACCAGAAGGATATTCATAGAAATCAAAGTACCATCCTTTTGATGCTGCTTCATCATGATCCCCATTGAACTTAATGAATTCCTTGCATTCATCGATATCTGTAAATTTGATATCTGAATATTTTCTACTGTTCTTATATATTACAAATCTTGCTATAATTATATTATTTTGTTCAGATATAAGATAGTATCAATTCTAAAAATTTCAAAACAAATTTAAAAAATTTCTATAAAATAATGAACATCTCTTTCAGTTCTGTTCAAGAACTAAAGTTATGCACACAGGGAGTTGAAAATTTTCTAAGGTTATTAATTATACTCCTAAGTAATTTTCCGCTCCCTGTGTGACCCAGGCGCTTCCAGGATGAATCTTATTTTATATCCAATAAAATTGATTTACGTAATGATTACAAGTCATTAACATAAACTTGAATTATTTAAAATCCTTTAACAAGGATTGCTTCAATGACTGCAAGTCATTGACATACATCTGCTTTTCTGTTGTATTCTTAATGTATTCAAGTTGCTTTTTGATTTCCTCATTCTGTTTCAAAAGTTCATCTCTTTCTTCTATAGTTACTTTTGACATAGGTGTTGCTAGCAATGCCATTGGTAAGTGTTGTGCATCCATATCGGTTTTGATATCAACCTTACTTCTGTTACTAATCTTAAGCTTACCTTTACATACAAGTTCAATGAACTTTACCAATTCTGAATTGTTCTTATATTTCTCTTCAAGTATCTTTACAAGCTTTTTCTTTCTCTCAACATAAACAGACAATCTCCAATTTACAAAATATCTGATAACCTCATATCTGTCTTTGAAATATTTGAGCTTGCCATTCTCATCAAGCAACCAAAGCAAATCATCTGGAAGTTTCTTAATAAGTTTGAACTTATTAGCTAATCTCTTACCTGACCTATCTGATTTGATTTCTTTTGCAAGCTGACCTTTGAAGAATTGTACTTCATAATGTACATTGCCATCTTCTGACAAATCTTTATAGTCTTTGATTTCTTGTTTGTCACAAAGTCTATTCAGTAATTTTTCAAATTCAACATAAGTAGTATCAGATGGCAAATTAGTGATTGTCATCAAATCTTTTGCTTGATTTGTCTTCCATTCTCCATAGCAATACCACTGACCAGATTCTAATTTCCAATTGTCTTGTGGTATATCTCTCAAATAAGGCCTTACTACTGTCTTAAACTTTTCTACACCTTTCTTACTTTTAAGAATCTCTAAACAGCAATCAAGTACATCTACTGGATTCCAAGCATTACTATGGAAAGAATATCCATTAGCAATACCCATAGTTGTATTAGAAAGAACTGTTGGTACAATAGGAAGGTAATGTTCTGGTTCAACGTAGTCACCTTCTTCAAATACATACTTCAACAAATCATAATCTGCTTTGTATAGTAAGTCTGCATACTTTGACTTTCTGATATACAGATATCGAGGTGCTCCAGCTTCTGGACTTCTAAGATATCCTCCTTGGCCTTCAATTTCTAGTGGGTTATAAAAGTTATAAAAATCTTTAGCCAATGTGCAAACTGTAGAAGTAAGGGAAGCATCACCATGTGCATAGAGAGATATCTTCATTGTGTCACCAACAAGAGCAAGCAACTTTGATGTTGATCCATTTTTCAATGAACCTTCAAACATTGCATGCACAATCTTTCTTGCACCTGGCTTAAACCCATCACATATAGAGGGAATAGCACGATCAGAAACCGTGCAAGTCGAATAATTCAAATATTCAACATTTAAAAAGTCTGTTATTGATTTATTGATATCCTTCTTAACAACTACTTTATTTTCTGATTTCTTTACCATATCCTTTAAACCAAATTACTCATCATTTCCTTTCTATCTTCACTATTCTTACCAAACCATTTCTTGAACATTGACTTTGTCAAATCATCAATCTTGAAATGCATGAAGATAGGGTTTCTCATTGATTCTTTTGTTTCAGATGCATCAAGACCAGAAAGACCTTTGACATACTTAATCATGTATCCTTTAAGCTTTCTTGCATCTTTATCAAATTCTTCTTGACTATAATACTTCTTTACTTCTTTACCCTTCTTTGCAATAATGATAGGAGTAATGCTTCTGCATACTATACCCTTCTCAAAAAGAATTGGCCATCTAGAAAAAAGGAGAAGCAACAATGCTGCAATCTTATCTCCATCAATATCTGCATCAGTAGATATCACAATCTTATCAAATTTCAAATCATTGATATTGAAGTCATCGCCAAATTTAAGACCTAAAATAGTAATGATATCATTGAACACATCATTCTTCATAATCTGCAATGGTGACATATCTAATGAATTAGGTGGTACACCTCTCATCACATAGCCTGCTTGAGTTTCTGGATCTCTACCAATACGAAGACCTCTTGCGGCAGAATCACCTTCATAAATCCAAAGCTGCTTACCTTGTTTCTTTTTTGATGAACAAGTCACATACTTATCTGAACGACGAAGACCTTTGCTTGCTTCTTTATTGAGTTTACGAAGAGTACGTTGATCTTCTGCTTCACATTTCTTCTTATACCAATCTCTTACATTATCTATGATTTCAGACTTTATAACCGAATCAAGGAACTTGTTTGGAAGTTCAAACTTGACGTTTTCATCTTTATAGAATTTCTCTACAGGTGTAGTCAAGCATTCCTTGGTTTGTGAATCATAAGATGGATTGGAAATAGTCAAGTCACAGAACATACTATAATTGCCATCAACTTGTCGTGGAAGCAAATCAATCTTATCTTTCTTCTTAAGAAAATCACATACAGTAGTATTGATGATTTGATGCAACGCTTTAACATGGGTACCTTTATTGCAAATACCTCCATTGACGAATCCAATATTGATAGCACCATCAGGATATACATAAACATGCTTATGTTCATCTTTCATCTCTATGCAATCCTTTAAAGTAACATAGTTTCTATATAAGTCAATATAGTCTTTGAAATTATCAAACTTATATTCACCACATAAATCTTCATCTTTATATGTTACCTTCAATCCTGGATTAGCAGCTGCTGCATTGATGCAACGTGTCAATATGATATCCTTGAATGTTCTGTCAAACTTATCTATACCTTCAAATCTAGAAAAGTCAAGATGAAATGTAATCCTAGTTCCATGATTTTTCTTAGAAGATTTTTCTATCTCCTCATCATAGAATTCTGACATGTTGTTTTTCCAGTTACCAAGCCATCGCTTCTTTCCATCATCAGTCATTACACCAAAATATGATGAAAAAATGTTGGTTAGGGAACTTCCCACTCCGTTAGTACCAAGGCCAGATCTATCTTCATCATCATTATAGTTTGATGATGTTCTCATTCTTCCGAAGATAAGTTGTGGTACCATAATACCAGCTTCTTTATGTTTGACAACAGGAATTCCACCATTATCTTCTATTACTATAGTATTATCTTTCATTACAGTAACAGAAATCTGTGTCAACCCAATATTATCTGGTCTACGATATTCATCAGTAGAATTTGATATAATTTCATCTATCAATTTCAGTATAGCAGGAACATATTCTACTTCTTTCTGTATCATCATCTGTTCTTTATAATCAAAAACAAACTGAGTAGAAAGTTCTGGTTTTACTGAACCAACATACATACCCGGGCGGAGTAGTACATGCTCTTGTTCTGATAACTCTTTATATTTTTGTTCTATTGTCTTTACCATTTCTCTTCAAAATATTTCAAGTATTTAGGCAAAATTGTTTTACCATGATTTTTAATATAGTTTTGCAATGAATCTTTTTCATTGTTTTCATCATTATAAGTATATATTAAAAAATCAAGATTGTTTTTAAAATTACCTACTTTATTGCATTTACTTTCTAACCAATCTTCAAAATCATTCTTAATATCATTATATCCAGTCCAACTGCATTTTATTCTATTTCTTCTATCAATACCTTTTGCTCTATCTTGTTGACAAACTAAATTTATCTCATCATTACAAAGCAAATCAACTAAACTTATTTCAAAATTGAATTTTTTCCAAGGATAATGGTCATTCTTCAAATAAATATGAATATGAGGATATGGTCTATCTCCTGCTGCTACTCCATGCAATGCCTCTCTATAAAGATTCTTTCCAAACTTTACTTCATTAGTTGCAAAAGCCATCTCATTTATCTGAATACCACAAGGCAATCCTAAAGATTCTTTCAATACGTAAATCAAATCTTTTATTCTATATTCTATATCTATTTGACGTAATCTTAAATCCATGATAGAAAATATTTACAATACCTTAAGATAAGCATCATTCAAAGTAAGCCATTCTTTCTTACCATCTTTATTATGAATTCTCAATTCACATTTATATACTGGATATTTGACATTCTTAGGCGCTACCAATGTTACTCTTGAATTCAACACTTTACCAATATGTTCTACTCGTTCAATACTAGCACCAAATCCTCTTGGAGATGGTATTAATTCAGGAACTTTAATAGAAACATTTTGGTCTATCATTGCATCAAGTTCATTTTTCAACCAATCGTGAAAATGATCCATTTCTGATATCTTAAACATTTATTTTTCCTTTCTTATATAATCTGTTTATTGTATTATTTACATAATTGTAATTCTTCTTAAATTCATCTGTCATGAATTCCCAACTCCAAAGATAGAGCTGTTCTGGTTCTCCATTCTCTTTTATTTCGAAGAATTTCATATTATGCGGTGTACAACTTACAATAAGTTCATCATCTTTCTTAGCAGGCAACACTTCTACAAGACATAAAATGTTTTTATGTACAGTATTGTCTTTCTCATTAAGAATATAGTTTACTGTATACATAGTACCGCCAAATATTGCATGTACACCTGATTTGATTACTGATTACAAATTTCTACTTACTCTTTTCATGTTCTAAGAATTTATGATTTGAACATCTATAATATAGATAAATTATATAGAATTTCAAAATTACTATCAAATACCTCTATATAGTTCAAATGATTTTCTTTTGCAATTTTTCTTTTGTTTGGGTCTGATATTGTCCAAACTTTTATAGCATTCTTATAAAATCTTGATCCATTGTTTGCTTTTGATTGCCATCGTTGCAACTTAACTTGGTCTTTAATAGAATTTGGATTGTATGGATGAGGACCATGTGTCCACATACCTTGTAATTCTATAAAAGTATCTAAAGATTTGATATAGAAGTCACAATTGAATGGATATCTTTCACATTTGTATTGTCTTATAATATCAGATGAACCATATTTTGCACAAAGTATTTTATAAAGGCTTTCTTCTGGTATAGAAGTATTGAATGTACAATTAGTTAATTTAGTACCATAAATTTTTTCTCTTACGAAATGTGCTTGCCAAGAAAAGTCAACACCATATCTTTCTTGGTTAGTTTTCTTTATTTTATTTATAAATTCATCTGTCTTGCTATAATTGTCAACTCCATATTTTTTCAAACAAGTTTCTTTATATGAATATTTTATCTTTTCTTTTATTCCATCATATTGCCAAGAAAAGTCAACACCATATCTTTTTTGGTTAGTTTTCTTTATTTTATCTATAAATTCATCTGTCTTGCTATAATTGTCAACTCCATATTTTTTCAAACAAGTTTCTTTATATTGTTTTTCACATTTTTTATGAATCTCAGGTATGCTAAAGACACTATTTACCCCATATTTTAATTTATTTGTGTTGTGTTGGGTTTCAATGGATTTTTGTTTTACTTCATCAATTTGCATTACATTGTCAACACCATATTTTAATTGACAATTTAAAACTTTTGATTTATTACATTTTTCTTTAATTACTTCATTTTTCCATGGA
Source organism: uncultured Romboutsia sp. (assembly GCA_937880075.1). Lineage (GTDB taxonomy): Bacteria > Bacillota > Clostridia > Peptostreptococcales > Peptostreptococcaceae > Romboutsia. Next base: position 56,258 of record CALFLM010000088.1, read on the forward strand.
TTGTCAACTCCATATCTTTTCAAACAAGTTTCTTTTGTTTTTTGTTGTTTTAATTTATTTGAATTTGAACATTTTGAACAACAAAAACTTTGATATAGTAAATGCCCTTTATTAAGACCAAGATATTTTACTTTATTTCCACATTCTTTACATATTGGCCTAATCTCTTTATTATATTTTATTCTATCAAGTGATTCTTTTAAAGAATCTATATATTCAAATCTAGTAAAGAGGTACTCTGTAATATTAGGGTACCTCTCACTATTCTTAAGATATTTTGCTTTTGGTAATTTATCCTGATATATCGTATTTATTATTATTTTATCATGATTTTGCATTTTGTTCTTCTTCTCTTATCTTTATAAGTCGATCAACTTCCATCATTAATTTACCCTGAGCCTCCCAATTCAAATATTTGTAGTGATCTCGACGCTCTTTTTGAATCCTTTGCATACGTGAAAACATGTATTCTTTATCATTTTTGTAGACAGTTCCTTGCAATGACACAAAATAGTTAGGGTCTTTTCTGAACTTATCAAGCTCTTCTTCTGTCCATGGAATTTCTGTATATCTTCCAAAACTGTCTGGGCCAACTTTATTCGTAACAATTGATTCCATTGATATGTTGCAAGTTCGAACTACTGATGGATAAAGTGAAGCAAAATCATCACATACACTATATTCCCAACGTCCAGGAACACATCCACAAAAAGCACCTTCATAATTTACTTTTGTTCTTTCAACTGCATCATAATCCCATACTACATGTCGATCTTCATCATAAAAACATCTGAACAAATTAGCTGTTGTCAAAGCTACTTGACCCAAGGCTTTCTGGGCCGGAATTCCTGTTACTGTTGCCATAGAACAAGGACTTTCAATACATTTGAAACGATAATGAATCAAAGCATTCAAGCAAGAGTCGATAGCATTATAGTAAACAAACAATGGGAAATCATTTTCATAACATTCCTTCATTGTTCCTTCATATTTTACTTTATGAGCATTAACACCATGGCTACCAACCCAATCCAATGAATATGACTCATAAGGTCTCATTGAATATTCATAAGATTTGATGAGTTCCATATAATCCCATATCATGCAACCTTGTGGTGCTGGAATACTATATTTTGTACCATCCATCTCTGACCAAGAAATTTTATTGATTTCTCCAACAACACTAGCAGATCTCATCAATTGCATTGCTTTGAACTTTCCAAACAACTTTACTGTTCTATTCCAAATATAGTTCCAGTCAAATCGATAATAGTTCCATCCAGCTAAACAACCAATCTTTGGCATTATTCTAGTGAACCAATGTTCAATCATTGATTCTTCTGTTTCAAAATATTGATAATATACTTTTGGTGTAAAACCTTTTTTCTTTACTAGGTTTTTTGCAAAATCATTATCTTCTATATATTTAAGGTATCTTTCCTTCAATTCTTCTTGTTCATCAGAATTCAATGGTTTGATACCTAATACCATTACAGACAAATCTGGACCAACAAGACTTATCAACTGAATTCTTTGCTCTGCCTTTTCTGGTTCTGGGAATTCATCTGAAATTTCAGTTTCTATATCACTAAAGTAAATTCTTGGAAATCTCATTGCCATTACTTCTTTATAAATATCTTCTGGCAAATTGTATAAGAATTCCAACTGGTCAAACTCATTTGGCTGATATTTAGATGCATCCTTAAATACTACATCACATCTCTTTTCATCCCATGTATACTTCTTTCCATTTGGATTATACTCATAAGTTTTCCAATGATGCATCTGTTTTGAATAGCATTTTCTGTTACCATTTTCATCCAAATAGAAAATATAATACGTCTGATTCTTTCTTAACCAAAATCTGTCAATTATCATAGTCTTTTAAAAAATTATTAATTATCGAATTTAATATAGTTATGTCTTGTTTGATTTTTAAGATATCCTTATGGAATATTTCCAAATATTTCAAATTATTTTCTTTTGCTTTATTTCTTTTTTCAACATCTTTAATTGTCCAAATAGTAATTGCTTGACAATTAGGACCATATCTTTTTTTATACTTTTGTACTAATATTTGATGCTTGATGGAATTTGGGTTATATGGTTCTTTTCCATGCGTATAATACCCTTGAACTTCTATAAATAAATCTAAAGATTTGATATAGAAATCACATCTGTATGGATATCTATCTTTGTCTTTGTATTCCCTTAAAATATTATTTTTACCATATATATCTATCAATTTTTCATATATAGTTTCTTCTATCTTAGATGTATTGAACGTATGATTTCTTCTTAAAGTTTCATATCTCTTTTGTTTTGTCTTTTCTAACAATAATTTTTCTCTGTTTTCTTTTCTATTAAATACACAATATACACCATATTTCTTATATGTGGTTTCTTCTGTCTTATTATATATTTCTTTATTTGCTAAAGGAGAATAAGTACCGAAATTTACATAGCATGTTTCATGCCATTTTTTGTTTATTTCTTTATTTTGTAATGGTACTTCTACACCATAACGTTTCATATTTGTTTCCTTAACCTTATCTTGATACTCCTTCAATAAGCTAGCACGAACTACGCCATATTTATTCTTACATGTTTCTTTACCTTTGTCAATAACATTTTTATTCTTCATAGGATTATCAACCCCATATTTATCAATACAAGATTTCTTATATGCTTCTTTAGTTTCATTTGAATTCATTGAGCATTTACAACTGCAGAAATCAGCATACAATTTTCCTGTTTTCTTATACCAAGATATTCCTTTGAAATAAGTAGGTTTACCACATATACTACAGTAATTTCTTTTTATATTATATTTTATCCTAAAAAGTATTTCAGTAAATGTTGATGGATTGTCATTAAAATATGAAAACAAATAATTTCTTATATTTTGATACTTTTTACATCTTATTTTATTTATATTGACTTTATCATCTTTATACAAATATTTTAATATTATATTATTTACAAATTTGTTTGTCATTGTTCAATACTAATAAAGTGTTCAATTATATTGAACATAGTCAATTAATTGAACACTTTCATAAATAGGACTGAATTTGATTCAAAAATCTTAAGATTTCAATGCCTTATATATATCCTTGCACATCCTCATTGATTTATTGAATTTAGATTTGACTGGTTTTGGAATATCAGTATTTTTTGAAAATTTCATAATTGTTCCATATATTTCACCATCATTATAAGGTTTGAATATTTCTGCAACCTCATCCTTTTCTATATTGCTAAGCTGGTCATAACAGAACAAAGCCTTGATATTGTCAATAATACCATCAAACCCTGATTCATTAACCATTGTAATTGATTCTAATAATGATTTCATTTTTAATCGATATATATTGATTAAAAATATTGTTCAATAGAAAGAAAGTGTTTATTCATATTGAACATCGCCAATCAATTAAACAATTATTTATATTTGAAATTATCCATTTTATCTGTAACCTCGTATACAACACCAACATCTGTTGTCTTTACACTTAGCAAACCTAATGATATTAATGTATTTATGATGATACTAGTATATTCTGGTTTATAGTAATATTTGAGATATGTATCATAAGCATTCAATGGCTTATCTGGCTTAGTGAACCTAGCACATTCCCAATCTACTATTGCTTCTGTCCATTCTACTTCATCTTTAGGTTTATAAGCTTTATTTCCATCTAGATCCTTATAGCATGGATGATGATCTTGCCATAATGTATGGATATGGTTGATGCATTCAACTCCTAACCATGGAAACAATGCATACATTACAATCTTATCAACATCATGATACTTATGGATTACTTTACCTCGTAAGTAAGCTTCTACTTTCTTGAAGCATACATGATGCTTATAAGAATATAGGAGATATGAATAACTTTCTGTTATATTTCTCAAAATCAAAGATAAAAGTCCAAATAAGTCGAATATCTTATATTGGACTGAATAATCTTTAAAAGTTTCTCTTACATAGTGCAAAACATACTTAAGCTTTTCTTTACAACAAATCATAGTCATTTTCGTTTTTATCTGTTTTTTCTTCTTCTGAATTTGCTAAACCTCCATAAGGTGTATATGGAAGATTAGAACAATTTCTGTACAATTGGTTATATATATGGGCAGCAGATTGACCTACTTCAATAGTTTCATAAGCATTATCTTTATCATAACTAACTTTTTTTGTTCTTCCATCATAACAATTATCAATTTCTAATCCATTACCGATAGGTGTCTTAAGCACTATCTTAGTTGGTATTGTACAGATAATTTCATGAATTCTATCAATAGGAATCATTTTATCAGTATACCATTTTACATACAACTTCTTTTCTTTTTCTACATATTCATAAATCTTATCATCTGATATAACACTTACCAGCAAGAATCTAGGAACATAAGTCATATCTACATCATTCATCTTCTTCCTAGTCTTTATTGAATAATCAAATGCTTTGTAGTTTTTAAAATTTTGTTTCATAACATCAATTCCAATCTTCTATACTACTATCAACAAACCATCTTCCTACATACTCATAAGTAAACAACTTGGTACTTGTATACTTTCCAAGTCTTCCATAAAATGCATGTGGTGACCACAATTCATCTGTATAATGATACTTCATCCAAAATAATGGATCTACATAATTCTTATTTGGATTTGTATCTCTCCATTTTGTCTTGTATATGTTACCTATAATACCATAGCATATAAGGTAACCTCTAAATACATAAATTAACTTTTTCATAAGCTCTTATAATATTATCTAGATTCCCCTGTTAAGCGCCTGGGTCACACAGGGAGCGGAAGAATATGTTTCGGTATATTCTATCATCCAAGATAATTTTAACGTCCCTGTGTGAATGTTTTTTAATTTAATGTCATCATAAGTTGTTTTACAGGTTTGACATCATCATCATTGAACTTGTTGCAAACCACAAAATTCACTGCATCCAATATATCAAATCCATCAGCAACCATTTCACCAATAGCAATATTCTCTCTTGTAGAAACAGGAAAATTCACGACACCTTTCTTATTTTCTTGTCTCATTGCATTTGCAAATTTTACAATAATAGTAGCATCATCTTCTGATATCTTACACCTATTCTTCAATACTTCTATCTCATTTCTTGTAGGCATATAATCTACTTTCAATGGTAAGAATCTGTTCATCAAAGCAGCATCAATTTCTTGTGTACCACTATATTCAGAACCGATATTAGCAGTAGCAATGAATACACAATCTGGATGTACTTTTACAGAACGTGGACCTTCTGAATCTGCTATAGCTAATGGCAGTTCCCTACGAGAATCTAGACAAGGAAATAGAATATTGTTTGTCATCAATGGAGCTCTTGAAAGTTCATCAAGTAATATTACTCCAGGTTTCTGAACATCATCAACAAACTTTGCATAATCAAATGTAGAACTACCATCCTTAATACGATGACATCCAAGCAAATCAGTTAATGGATCTTGCATAGCGCCCATATCATGTACTTCACAATTGATTCCAAGTTGCTTACAAGCCATCAATATCAATTCTGTTTTACCAGTACCGGTAGGACCAATCAGCAATGTTGGTTTCTTTCTCATTATGTTTCTTATGAGATATTTCCAGTTCTTGCTTTCAACATAGAAACCAGTATTTTCTACATTTGGGCAATCAGGTAATGAATCAATAAAATTTTCAGAATTTATAATCTTCTTTATTGTTCCATCTTCTGCCTTTGTTGTTACAACTTCTATTTGTTCATCATTAAGATCATAATCCATAGTTGGATCAAATTGACATTTCTTACTGAACAAATCATTCAAATCATCATCAGAAGCTATATTTGGAATTCCTTGAAAAACAAAAGTAAACTTCTTAGAATCAAAAATATACTTGTCAGTATAGTATATTACTGCTTTATTCTTGTTTCTTTCTATGAAATCTATTTGCTTCTTAGTATATCCTTTCTTGTTCTCTTCAATCAATTTCGTATTTCTACGAAATTTTGCATCTAATACAGAATTCTGTCCTCGATAAGGATAAAATATTCCTAATTCAATTGTAAAGTATAATCTTGGATTTCTCATTTCTTTCAAATTTTATCAAAATTAATATAGAAAAGGGGAGAAAAATTTCAAAATGATGAAAAATTTCTCCCAGTTGATTACCTCAGGCAGCAATCATCAAATCCAAGTTGTGAATAAGGTTCTTATAACGAGAACCATCCAAATTGAATTTATATTGGCGGTCTTCGTATGAAACTTTACCGAAGACTGTTGCTAAAATCTTATCACGGCTAACACAAACGAATTTTACTTTTCTTCCATCTCGTGTTACTAATTTAGCACCTTTCTTTGCTTCATCCAAGTTGAACTCTTTGAAATTGTTGTTCATTACTGAGTTATTTACTGATGCTGCTACTAACTTATTCATATTGTTCATAATCATAATATTTTAAAATTAAACATTTGTTTGACATGAATAAGATAGAAACTATTCAGAAAATTTCAAAATTTATTCAACTTTTTCAATATTTTATGCTAGATCAAGTTTTTCATAAACTATAGCTGCTATCTTCTTTATAGACTTTTCAAAATCATTTATCCTTGATGGAATACAACAACAAGAGCATGAACATCTCTTATCCTGATAGATAACATATCTCACATCGTCATTCAAATGCAGCCTAATATATTCTTTAATGCAAGCTAATTTAGTTGGTGATGCATCTACTATCAATGGAAAATTGTCAATTTGCTTAAGTAAGAATTCTCCTGGCAATGTATGCTCATCACATTTTGCTTTGTCGTAGTTTTCACTTATTAATAAATAGTTTACCATTTTCTCTAATACAATTTAATTTCAATATTCTTTTCTCTAGCCTAGTAAAGCCGTATTTCTACTCCTTTCTCTCTAGCACGTTTCATCTTACCAGTATTTGATTCTAATGAATTAGTGAATACAATCTTCACTTCTTTCCAAGAACCAGTCATTCGATATTCTGGATGGCACTTCAAGAATTCTGCTTTGCTAGAATAATTATTTGGTTCTCCTGTCAATATTACAGGAATCTTGTCATTTTCTTTCTTAGTGTCTGCTAACTCTTTCTCAGATAACTTGAAGGAATCCAATGACCATCCATTAAAATCAAGAATCTCTTTGAATCTCTTCCAATTTGATGATTCTTTATCATCAACCCAATCATAAGCAATATGTGACATGCTTGTAAAGTCATAAGGCAATCCAATTAGCTTATTCTCTATCTGCTTGGCTACTTTATCTCCACACAACCTAAAGTTGCAAGACAAAATAATATCCTTTAATGTAATAGTTTTAAGCAACTTAGTATATGCTTTATTTACATTAGAACCTGTCTTACCACCTATAGCATTCTCAATTTCTGATGGTGTACATAGAAGAATATTCCATGGCATTTCTTTTGCTTCAATACCAAAGAATTCATCCGGTTCACAATCCTTCTTTTTCCATTTGATGAAATCTTGTACTGTTGATGTTCCAAATCCAGGAATCTTGAAACTCAATGCAGAATTCAACAATTCAAATTCATTATCAATCTTAGAAGCCATTACATGACAACCATCAATATAACTATCTGATGATGGGAAGCTTTTTCCTAATTTAGCAGGATCAAAGTTTGTATAATCATAAACTTTATATATGTAAGGAATAATATCACCAGCTAATGAAAGTACAACCTTTGTTCCAATACTGATTTTTCTATCCATCATATAACCTGCATTGAATGCCGATGCTCTTGTAATCTTCTTACCATCCATATATACAGGATCAGTAATGATAGTAGGAATATATTCACCTGACTTACCAAGATTCCATTCAATATCAATTACTGTTGTTGGTTCAGTCATAGGAATGTACTTGATAGCGACACAATCAGCAGGGCGACGTTCAGTCAAGTTGTTCTGCCTTTCTGATTCTACTGGTTTGATGACAATACCATCCTGAGAGTATTCTGACATGTTTCTGTACTCTTCATACTTCTTATATATACTAATCAAGTCATCTACAGTATTCAGTTCAATACCTTCATCATAGAAGCTTGGGAAGAATGTATTGTATTCAAATTGATTATCAGTAAGGAGACGGGTCCAATCAAGATCTTTCCATTCACCATTCTCTTTTATTCTGTAATCATAGATAACAGGGAACAGATATACATATTCATGAACATCCTTATCAATTCTATTGAGCATACCAGAAACAAAAGCTCTAGTATTTGCAAACTTATCTGCAAATCTCTGTTTGAATGTTGATTTGTCTATAAGTACTTCACCTCGTAATGTTACTTCAGAAGCATTACCAGATCTTCCCATTACAAAATTAAAGAAACCACCTTTGCAATCAAAAATAGGCTTAATCTGATTAGAAATATCCTTACCATATTCTCCATCACCACGACCAGAATATGTTATATCTAATGTACCATCTGACTTCTTTGTAATATGGATTTCAAATGAACAACCATCATATTTTGGCGTAACTATTACTTTACATGCTTTCTCTTTACCATTATATATATAACTGAAGATAGAATTCAAGTAAGTAGTCCAATCAATACTACCATCTGCTTTCTCATGAATCTGTACTTTAGATAAGCTACCCATCATAAATGGATGCTTTACAGTATAATTGTCAGAATGTTTTGAACCAATATAGCTTTTGTTTTCTTGACCTATTGACTTCTCAAGATTATCATATTCATTATCATTAAGGATTTCCTTGCCAGTATTGTAATAAGCATCTTTTGCTTTGTCAAGAAGAAATCTTGCTTCATCATCTGTCAAATTGTTGTAATCTCTAAATTTCATTACGAGAATATCAACATCTTTTGACAAATCATAGGATGGGTTACATTCACAATTTAAATTTGCTAATATTTCTGTATTCATAAATTAATTCAATTTCTATTTAAGTTTAGCAATATATTCTTTTGAACAATTACTATCAGAATATCCATCTTCAAGATGTTCGGTAATCCAATCTGTAATATACTTATCATATTTCTGCTTCCATTTAGAAGAATGATAGCTAATGAATGGCATACTATCATATTTTATATAGAATCTGCTACGTTCTGATGATTCCATCCCATTCTTGTGAAGACAACATCCCCAATACAATTCATTAATCATAATAATTCCACCTTCATTAAGTGGATAAACTACAACTGGATAATCTTCGCCCAAGAAATAAACTCTCCAAGTAGAAGTATGCTTACCTTTGACCACTACTTTGTATAGTAATGGAGCATCAGTATACTCATTTTCTTTTTCTGCAAGCTCATCATAAAACTCAAACTGGTCTAGATCATGTTCAATCAAATCATTCATCTTCTTATAATAACATTCTGTATCATAGGATTTTTTACCAGATAACAATCTGTACAGCAAACTAGGTTTTGTCTTTCTCAACATAAACGTAAAAATATTTTAATTATACAAATTAACAATCATTCTGATGAACATCTTCTCAATATCATCAAAGATAGCGGCAAACTTGGATTTAATACTATCACTATCATATTTTGTTGGGTCTGGTTCGGTATCAACATCTTCTGGAAAATCATATTTGCTAAGTATTTTTATCCATCCGGTTGCTCTATTGAATACTTCTACTTTATATATATTTCCATAAGAATTAAGTGTAATCTTAAATATTTGGCCTACCATCTTAATGATTCTGATAGACTTGCATGTCCATCTTACTTCATTATGATATTCTCTGAAGAAATACAACTGAGTAATGTTGATTATATTCATCTTAGGTTCAAAACCAGCCAAACAATTGATATCTAGTTTTGATGGAAGAGTATTCTCTTCAGGAGTAATGTTCCAAAGTTCGTTATAATACATAATTTATTTTATTTTTTAACATTTAAAATATAGAAAAGTTGAATTAAAATTCAAACTTTTATTTCCTGTTAACTTTAATTAACTTCAGTTGAACCGAAGTATGAAGTTCTAACATATAGAACAATATTCTTAAATTTCAAAATAATTTTTGTTGAAATCAATACCATTTATGTTCTATTTTATAGATAATATTTAATCCTTAAAGTATAAATGAATATGATAGAAAAGCTAAGAAATCTAGATAATAAGTTTGTAGATAAGAATATTCCATACGTTACAATTAGTGCAGTAAATGGGTATATTAGTCCTAAGTTTGACAAAGAAGCTATAGCAAAGAAATGTGAAGAAAAAGGTAAAACAATAAACTGCAAATGGACAGGATTGTCATATAAAGAGATACTAGATTTGTGGGAACAGAAAGCTAATGTTTCTAGAACTTATGGAAAGAAATTAGATGCTTATACTGAATGCAAGCTTGAAGGAGATGAAAACACTATAGAAGAATTCATGCTTGATAATGATGTTGATGCCGATGAAAGAATGAAGGCACACATCAAAGCATTTGACCAGTTCTATGAAAGAATCATGAAGTCTGGTGACGTCGAATTTGTTGGTAGAGAAATAGAAGTTTGGAATAGAATTACTATCAATGACAATGATTTCTATGTGAAAGGCAGATTGGATGCATTATTCTACAACAAACGTACTGATACTTGGATCATCATAGATTGGAAGTCAAATGAATGCATATCAACTAAAGGGGACAAATGGACACCAACATTGCTTGGTCCCGCTCAAACACTTCCTAATCTTGATTGGTATACTTACACTATGCAAGTATTCAACTATAAAGAAGCATTGTTGCAGAATTATTTACCAGAAGGCACAGAAGCTAGTCATGTTCAATGTATGATAGTGAATTTACCTAAAGCAGAATATGAGAATGCAGATGCAGTTCTTGGTAAGAATAAAGGAGAAATCTATAAAGCATATATGCCAGCATTCAAATATGACGAGAATTTCTTGAACGGAGTATTTGAGTTTGCTTATAAGAAAGATAAGTTAGAAAGAAGCATGAGAAAATTGAAAGAGAAAGAAGAATCAGAAACCAAAATAGAGAAGCAAGAGGAATTTGATTTGTTTTAGATAGATATTATGAAGAGTTTAGTTAATTTTATACAAGAAGAACAAAACAAATATGTATTGCCAATAGGAATGTTTTCTTGTTGTGAATCTCCTTATAAAGAATTAGAAAGGAGAAATGAATGGTTAGATTGGTTTTTTGAAGGAATAGAATGCCCTGATAATGTAATTGAAGCAGCAAAAGATTATAATAATGATCCTATATTAGAAATGCTCAATACTCATTCAATAGATAAGCTTATTGAAAAAATAAAATCAATATATAATGATATTGATATTTATAGAGTATACGGTACTGATGATACTAAGTTAAATATCAAAGATGAACCTAAAGATGGGTTTTATATTATAAAGAAAACAAAAGAAGAATTAGATAAGATAAATAATGATGATAAATTTATAAATATATTAGAATTCTTTAATTACTATATATCAGAAACTCAATACAATAAAAAATATGATGTATGGTTGGCTTTATATGAACCAAGATATTCTAAGAAAATAAAAGATTTTACTAAAAGAAATAATGGTATTGCTTATCATATTACATCAAAAGAAAAATATGAAAAAATAAAGAAAGAAGGTCTTAAAGTAAAAGGCAATTCAAAATATAGATATTTTCCTAGTAGAATATATTTGATACTTCCTAATGTAAGTTCATTAAAAGAAAAGGATGAGATCATATTAAATACAATAAATAAGTTAAATAAAAAAGATGATTATGTTATATTGCAAATATCTTTATGGAATTTAAATGGAAATTTTTATGAAGATGTTACTATGGGTACTAAACAAGAACATTACATATATACATACCAAAATATACCAGCAAAATATATAAAAGATATAACTTATAAACATGAAAGTAATTGATAGTCAAACAGCAGAGATTTTAAGTTTAGGTGAAGCAACACTTGAAGAAGGTAAGAAGATTGTAGAGATTGCAGGTAGAACTTGCTATAAGTCATTGAATCTTATAACAGAAGGTAGTGCAGAAAAGTTTGTAAATAGAATGATTGAATCAGAACATCTGTCAACATTGGAACATTGTACTATCTATCTTAAGTTACCAAAAAGCAAGAGAGATGATGCATTGTTCTTTTCATACAACAAATATAGCGAAACAAATAATGATGGCAATTACTGTTATGTTACTACTAACTATAGAGTAATTGTTGAAAACGAAATGGAAGATGTACTTAAGTATCAGTGTGCTTATGAACCAATAAATCATATCAGACGAATTACAGTACGAATGATAACCAATCGTCAGATTGCAAATGAGTTTGAACGCCACCGTGTATTCAGTTTCAACCAAGAATCATCTCGTTATTGCAATTATGGTAAAGATAAGTTTGATAATGAACTTAAGTTCTTGAAACCAACATTTGGAAATTTCTTGATTTCAAATGGTATATATGATGAATGGGTAAAGCAGATGGAACGTGCAGAATACTCATATCTTAAGTTATGTAAGATGGGTTGTAATGCACAAGAAGCAGCTACTGTACTTCCTAATTCAACAGCTACAGAGTTGGTGATGAGTGGTACAACAAAAGATTGGGAACATTTCTTTGATTTACGTATGAAAGGTCTTACTGGAAAACCACATCCATTAGCTTATGATTTGGCAAATAAGATATATTTGTTGTTCAAAGAGCAAGGTGTTAAGATCTATCCAGAAGATTAAAATATGGTAGAAAGATATGGTACTATTAAAAGACTATATAAGAAAGTGTGAATCCAAAAGAGATATGTATTGTTGGTGGACCCAGATAATGGATTTCTTTCCTGAGTCCATTATACAATACATAGATTCTTTAGATAAATATCCATTTGGTAAAGGATATGCATACATATATGAGACTTTAAAGTCACATGATGTTCAGAAATTAAAGTCTAAAATAGAAAAGGAATTCTCTGATGATATAATAGACATATCTATAGAAAATAAAGAAGGACAATATGGAACATTATATGTTAAGTTCCATAATAATTATTTAGGTAGTATTTTAGGAAAAAAGTTCAAATTATTTAAGAAGTTAGCAGAGTTCTTTGGATATAATATGAATTTATTAGATGATGATTATTGGATAATAGATCCGGATACTCCAGAAAAATGCAATAAAGAAGTAAATGATTTGTTTAACTATAGATTTTTCCATGTTGCTCCTAAATGTTATGAAGAAGCTATATTACGAAATGGATTAAGAATAAAAGAAAAATCAAAAGATGGGTATCGTAAATATCCACAAAGAATACAATTGAAAGGAAGCAATCCAAAGGATAAACAAGAGTTGTTGAAGTTTGCTAAAGAATTAAAAGAACAAAGAAAGGAAGATCCTAAGTGGAAAGAAGCAGTAATATTCATGGTTGATTTGAGGGATGCTAGATTTGATGTATATAGAGACCATGCATATCCTAAAAATGAACATTATTATTTCATATACAATAATGTACATCCATCTGATATAAGAAAATTATACGAAATTTAAAAGAAATGAAAAAAGACAATAAAATTATGGAACATAAACCTATTGGACACATATTTTGTGGATATCCTGCCATAGGAAAGACAAGCATAGGAGGTAATAGTATTCAAATGGAAGATGGTCGATGGGTTTCTATAGTAGATTTGGAAACTAGTTTGATGAAAGGAAATGATGGAAGACCAACTAATTGGGTAGAAATCTATGTAAACTATGTACAAGATTTAGTAATGCAAGGTATCAATGTGATGTGTAGTACTCATCGATTAGTTAGAGATGAATTAGAAAAGAGAAATCTGATTTACACAAATGTGATGCCTAATCTGAATATCAAAGAATATTGGTTATGTAAGTTACGCCAAAGATGGAAGGATAGTGGATTAGAAAAGGATAGACTTGCTTATGAGAGAGCCATGGAATATTACGACAAGGACATTAAAGACTTGATGGACCATGACAGATATTGTATGATAGGTGTAGAAAGAAAATATGATTTACAAGAAGTGCTTTGTAATTATATTAGGTACGGAAAATTACAATGGACTGCTAACTAATATAGAAAATTGGCTCGATCTTAAGATCGAGCCATATTTATTCAACATATTCAGCTAACATAGAAAAATAAGCAAATGCAAATGTTACATTTGTATCATTTGAAAATGAATACATATCAATTAATATTCCACCATATTCAGGCGCACAAAGATATGTCCAATCCGGTGAATCAATATTTACAGTTTTCTCCCAAATTGGCAAAGAATAAGAAATTTTATTTCTCTCAAAATTCCCATTCAATTTACCATAATATGTATATGATACTCCAGAACCATAATTATTGTCAAATCCTGTTATTGCAAAATGATGATAATTTTTATTAAAATCATTTATAGGTCTGTTTGAGAATAATTTATCCCTATATATTCCAAAATAAGATATATTACTTACCCCGCTAATTTCATTTATAAACCCTGATGATGAGTTTACTATGGGATTTTTTGGATAGCCAGGACGATATTTCGCATAATAAGCTATTGTCATATCCGGGCCAATATTAATCCTATAAATAAAATTTTTATGTGGATAATATTTGTTTACATTAATCTTAGCATGTTTAAAGTTTCCATAAAAGACAATATAATTATCAGGATAAACTTCTGGATATAAATTAAAAACAAAACCATATCTATAATTTTTGTTTTCATAATTACCAGTAGAATAATCTTCACCATATAACGTCATTAATCCAAATTTTTTTATCCCAGGACTATACATATTATTATCCATAAAGCGTATCGTTTGTGTTGATACAACATTAGGAAATAATTCTTTATCTGTACTTGGAAAAACCGTATATATATTATTAGAAGGATTAGAACTGAGATGATTAGAACAAGCGTAAGAATTATATGAAAAAGTACTTTGTTGTAACATTATATCTCCAAAAATCCCATATTCATTTTGATAAAACCTGCCTGAACTCATATTAGTTCCATAAAATGCCATTGTTCCTGATTCAACGTTAGGATTTTTTTGATATGAAGGAAAACTTTTTAGGTCTTGGCATACATAATTGTCTATTGGTACATACGATGTAACAGTATTAACAGTACCATCACTATTTGTTGATAAGGTACATGTATAAGATGGCCAGTCAAATATTCTTATTCCCTTTACACAATCAACTTCATATTTCTTCACATTTCCACTCTGAGTGTAGCATAATCCTGAAGCCATAAATTCTCTTTCAAATATATTTTATAGAACATAAGCGACTAAGAAAACTCATGAATGTATCAAAAAAACTAACACCCAATATCACTCTCATTTGAGATGATTTGATAAGTGCTAAGTTGTTCATGACTAATTCATTATTTCTTTTTTAAAGAAAGCGTCAGAGTTGATATAATGAAATAGCTACAAATCAATTATCGTGTACTCTGACGCTTTTAAGTCACCGCTGTGATATATTTTGTAAACATCATTAATTTCTTACTGAATTTTATTTAATTTTATAGATTTCTATATTTAAATTCTTTACTATCAAATCATCTCAAATGAGAGTGATATTGGTGAACTAATTTTGAAGAAACATGATGTTCATGTCTAATATCTTATATAAAAATAGATAATTGATAAGTAGAATTTCAAGCCTGTCAGTCATTATTTAATACACTCAGAGTGGAAATGTGAAGAAATATGAGCAAGGTTTATTTACAATTTCTCCAGATAGAGTTAAATTGGTTGATTTTGATAATCATTATGCAAAACCTTTTATACCATATATGTTTACTCCATCTAATCATCCACCTGAAGTTAGTTTGGAAGAAGGTACTGTAATGTATATTGCTGATCTTCGCGATCCTGATATAGATCTTAATAATTATTTAACATATACCCCACCAGATGGATATGAATTAGTATCAGAAGATCATCAATATGATACTGGAGTTAAAGAATATTATGTATCAAAGAAGTTTTATTGTGAACCATTTACAGTATATTATGGTACAGCAGGTAAAACTTTTAGTGAATATTTAAGTGCAGGTAAATGGTTTTATTATAAAAAGAAAGAAATCAAAGATAATAAAATAAATGTAAGGTTATTGGTTTCAAATGATATAATAATAAATGGGAATACATATATTCCACAAGAGAATAAAGTTATACATACAATTGATTTGAAATCTGGTGATGGACGTTTTATGAATATATTGGTTGGTTTAGATTCAAATCATTATACTGCGGGATTTGATATATCATTTGAAAGTGTTTATGGAAGTAATGTAGAAATATATTTATTAGTTAACCACCACTTATATAAAGTAAGTAATTCAACAGAAAGTAAGAGATGTTATATATCTGGATATAATAGTTTTCATAATGATGGATTTATGTATACTAACGATGGTTTTGATTATACTTTTAGTTCTAATGCTTGGAGTAGTAATAGTTTATTCACTCAAAGAGATATAAGAGATGATTTTGGAGAATCTATACCACCAGAAACAAGAATGAAATATGTAGTTAAATTTACATTAGATAATGGTGATTATCGGCAAGATTGTCAATTGACTGTTGATGTTACTACTAATAAATAAACAATACTGGCTCGATCTTAAGATCGAGCCATGTTTTTATTTCAATTTCTTATTCAATTCATTTTCTCTAACAAATTTGAATACATATATTATAGTTTATATTGTAAATTAATTATTTGATTTGCTGGACCAAATCCAGATGTAAGTTTCATCATTCTGCCTTTCCAAGTAAACACAATACCTTCAGTATCATGAATATTTGTATTCATATCACCTAATCTCGACAATTCTAATGCAAGTTTAGCTTTCAATTCCATATCATCAGATTTATTTACTTTATCTATTACTGTATTTAAATCTGATATAAGTTCATTCTTTACTTTCTTTGCTTGTTCATCAGTTATAGAATTAGTAAGGCCTTGTATCATATTTATTGCATCAGTACCTAAATTAATAAACATCTTATCAATAGGTCCCATTACATCACTTACATATTTCTTATAACCTTTCTTATCAAGTTCAGCTAATTCATCAACATGATCTTTATAAGTCTTTTTCAATATTCTCATATTTACTGACTTATCCATTAAAAACCATCTTCTGAATATTGCTCCATCTTCATCAGTCATCCATTCTGGTGCAATCTTCTTAAATCTAGATTGTTCCCAGTCTTGTAATGTATCATCTTCACCTAATCCTTCTTGTTTCCAAAGTTTGTTTAGTTCATCACACCATTTAGTAGCTATTTTTCTTGATTGTTCATTTGTCTTCATTATCAATTTAGGAGTAAGCTGAGCCTTGTCATCTTTATCTATAGCTTTTTCTATAATATCTAATCCATCTCTAGTAACTTTATCCTTTTTCCATTCATTGCCATATTTCTTATATACCCATATATTATGGAAATCAACACTATCATCAATGTATGGCATAATATTTGTTTTACCAGCAACAATACATTCACAATTTGCAAACAATCTAGTATTAGGATCTGGATTGAAGAAATTACTACCTATTCTTTTGAATATTCTTTCTAATATCTTACCAGCAGAAACAAATGTTTTTTGTACACCAGGTTTATCTTTCCATTTTTCTGCCATATCTTCTACTGACATGCCACCACGTTCAGAATTCAGATCACCTTTATTTCTTATGAATATCACTTCATTCTGATTATTCATAGATGCCTGAATATTAGTACCATCTAACTTCTCTGTAAATTCGACAGGATCAGAATAACCAAATACCGACAATACTATTTCTCTTAAATCTTTTAATGTAAGTTCAGGAAAATCATAAGGTCTCGACATGTGTCCTGAACTTCCACCTTCAAAGATTTGTACATATTGTGTTAAATTTAACATAAGTTTATTTTCCAACTATAATTCTGAATGATTGCCAACTATTATTATTTGCTGATTTAAATACAAATAATATTTTAACAGGCTCTTTCATTAATTTATTTATATAATCTTCTATTTTATAAAATTCACATGTTTCTGGATTTTTCTCTGACCAAATTAATACATAATTCGCTGAAGATAAACCATTATTGTACTTTACATTGCCTGTGGCTGCTTCAGTATATAATGCTTTTTTAAATTTAGGATATTTATTTATATATTCTGTTACTAATGATTTTAAATCTTGTATATTTGCCTCTGCATCTAATATTTCTTTATTACCTTCCTTTTTTAATTTCAAAATACTAGTTTGTAAATGTTTTTTAAACCATCGTTGTTCTAGTAATTCTTTTAATTTTTTTGCATCATCTCCAGTTATTTCAGAATTTTCTAATGCAGTTAGTAATGTTGCTCTTGATTCACAGTATCCAGCACTTATTAATTGGTACCCACCTTCTTTTTTCTTTAATGATATTTTATATTTACCATTTTTTGAAATTATATCAGTTTTTGGCGTATTGTCAACTTTATCAGAAGATGCGTAATTTCCAAGTTTTTTCCACTTATAAGAAACACTATTTTTTTGATTAGCTAATTTACTAAACTCAGAATTTCCTTTAGGAATATATAATGCTATTTTATCATAAATATCTTTATTGTCAATATAATAATTTATTATATTCTCTGATGTAGTAAGATTTTCTCCATCTATCTTTTTTATATTGTATATTCCATTTATCCGATTATATGCATTTGCAATTACTGTTTCTATATCTTGAGCATTTGGTAACCAACCAATATTATTATCTTTAATATTTGTATTATGAGCACCTTTATATTTTTTACAATTTTTTAACTGTAAAACAACATCAGGCATTAACTCAATTACCCATCTTCTTAAAGCAAAATTACCTTCAATATTATTATAATTTGCTATTATTGGTGCAGGCCTATTCTTTATTTCTATATTTTTTAAATTTTTATCTCTATAATCATATATCTTTTTTATAAATGGTAGTAAATTATTTAAATTGTATGAAGAAAAAAATCCAACTGCAGTACTTATATCATTTTTATTTTCAGACCCATAATCATTAATTAAATATCTTATTTGATTTTTTTCCTTAATATATTTTAACATATCTTTCTAACTTAATCATTTAATCAACATCTATATAATTATTTTCAACATATTCACAAAGTCCAATATGACATTCTTTTATTTGTGAAATAGATTCCTTAAACTTATCAAACAACTTCTCTGCACCATCCGGCATCATCTTTACAAAAGCAGCTTTATCATCATTCTTAATAGCTTCACGTACTTTAGTTGCTGATATACCATCAACATTAGATGACTGTTCATCTCTCTTTACAACAAATAACTTAAAGTCATCAGGAAAGTCGGTTAAGTATTTCTTGTTAGTAGCCATTTTTTGATATTGTTTCTCCCTATCTGTACCACATCCCCATAAGTGAGCAACATAACCTTTCTTTGCAAGCTCTTCACCAACTTTATCAATAGCAGCTGACTTAATCATTATCTTATCAAGGTAATAGTCTTCGCCTTTTAAACATGTGTCAAATTCTTTCTCTATTAAGCTATCTGGGAATGGATGCTTTGTATCAAATTTGGTATTGCTAACACAACATACTACACAAGGATAACCATTCTCTTTATATAAAGCTTGAAGTACACTAGCATGACCTTTATGAAATGGCATGAATCTACCAATCATAATATTACAATCTTTCTTTTCCATGATTATCTGAATAATCTATGAAATTCTTTATTTAAAAATCTGGATTTGTACGTATACTGAATGTTAGTGATTGAACTGGCATGCTATCCACTGGAACACCCATGGTCTTTGCAAGATCTTTAGTCAATTCAAAACTAGCATTCCATTGATTCTTCTCAATTTCTTTTCTTCTATCAATATCCTTTTGCTTATATTCTTGACCAGTTTCATCATACATCCTGCATAATGCATCATAGAATTTGTCAATTTCTTCTTTCTTAGAAATTTCACAACGATACATATAGTCAAAATATTTCTTATAGTTCTTCTGTTTCTTTATAGGAAATGCTGCAGAAATAGTGAAATCAGTAAAATACTTATTGATAATTTCTCTATTCTTTGCTATTTGAGCCCTAGAATCAAATTTTGCTTCTGTTATGTATTCTGTTAAGTTTTTCATTTTTTTATTTAAATCGATTTAAGTAAAAATAGATTTATAAGAATTGAACAACCATCAAATTTGAATTTGATGATTATCCAATTCACAATATGCCCTATATCCACATAACAGAAATATTCCTATATAATAGATATAGAAGAATCCAATCCAAATATCAAACAAAATCAAGAATGGCAATGATATTATCAGAATGAATGGAAAAAATTCAATAAATACTTTTGTTGCCCATACAAACAAGACAGCTATTGCAAGAACCCATACAAAAATATTTGATGACCATCTGTCAATTTTCTTAATTATGTTATTTATCAGTGCTTTCCAATTCATCTTTCTTCTCTTTCTTTTTCTCTTCTCTCAATTCTAGATACTTAATTACATAAAACAACCAACTTACAACAAAGAACATAACAATATATGCTGTATATGGTATTGGTAATATTACAGAATAAAACAATAGAATGACAATATTGACAATCATCAAATTATACCATTTTATACTCCAATATGTCTTTTGGCCAAAATATTGTGGATCACCCATGTTTTTCTTTCAATTTATTTAGTTCATTACCATAATTAAATGAATTCAAAAGCTTATTGATAATTGCTTTCAACTGTTCTAATGTAGTAGTATCATCTATAGCATCTACTCCAGACCAAGCAATACCTGAATACTCTGATCTTTCATACATACAAATACTGTTACCAATAGCAGTAGAATTAGAGAAACAGATTTCAATAGATTTACCATAGAATCGTGGTCCATTATACAAACGTTCTACTCTATCAACAATCATATAATTAGTAGAAACATATACTGCTCCTATCATCTTCTTTATAATGATGATCTTTCCAACAAAACGTTCAACATCATATTTCTGAATTTCAATTTCATCAATTTGCTTCTGAATCTTCTGTTGTTCATCAGCTAACTTATTTCTTTCTAATCGTAGATCATCTTGCTTTTTCTGCAATTCATCGAATTTTTCTTTCTCGACCATTTTTCCTTCCTTTATATATTTTTATATTTTAATCATGTAGTTCATAAACATACTACGCATAGGTATTAGTATGTTTGTAATGTTCATACTCCATACTGAATAAGTACCATCTCCCATATTTTGTCAACCAGCTGATTGGACATACTTTATGAATATCTTCATTACCAAAGAAGATACCATTTTCTGCACAATAATATTCACGTTTCTTACCTGTTCTAGGATCAACTAATACAATGAACTTCTCACCAGTATTCTCATCCACATAATACTTTTCTACTTCATCTTCGTTTGTATATACTAGAACTTTCTCATGATATTCTGTATCATATAAAACGAATGCAGCTAATCGTGGCAATGTTTCTTTCTTTGGCTTAGCATAACCAAGCTCATGAAAACTTACCATTGTTGCAGTTCTTCCATGTTCCTTAGTCTTAGCTTCTTCAAAAGCTTCAACATCTTCTTGAGTCATCATAGATTCTACTTCATAGATGGCTGTAAATTCACAACAAGGATTATAATCTACCCGATAGTTTACTAAGTATTTTCTCATTTTAATTATATTTTAATTATTAACAATTATAATATAGAAACTTATTGAAAAATTTCAAAATAATACAAAAAAGGATGATCTTAAGATCATCCTTTCTATATATTTTAGTTTATCATCTTCGAAATTCTATCATAATAAACATTTGACATGATTTTACAGAATGTACCTTGGTCAATAACAAACTGATCAACAACATGTCCACCATTAGAAATTGTCACCTTAATATCTAATGAGTTAGGAGACTTCCATCCTTGGTTCATTGGTCGCATCTCAGTATAAGCAGATATTTTATTTCCAGGGAACATTTTATGTTCTACCATGAACTGAGTAATATGGCTCTTTTCACCGATATAACATTCAAATGAAAATCCATATTCATTCTTCCAGTTTACTTTTTTATTGATGTATCTCATAGTCCTTAGTTTACTTAAAATTCTTGTACTTGTCAATGTACTCTTGTGGAGCAAGAACATTAGTATCATCAGGAACATCAGTTACCTTGGCTTCTGCAATCTCATCAATCTTACTTGTTCGCTCCATCACTGTCATTTCATTAGTATAGTCACTCATCAAATCACTCAAGTCAATATCAAACTTAACTGCCTTAGAACATGAATTAGCAATATAAGTTGAAATCAATGTAAGTACCTCTGCTCGCTTCATCTCAATCTTGTTGCTAAGCTTAGCCATTGTTGCATTTACATTCATCACCTGATTCTTCAAATTATCCAATGATTTCTTAGATGCGGCAATTGACTTATCAAGCTGTTCTACCTGCATTACCATCTGACCACCAATATTAGGATCTGAATCGGGATTTTCCTTCATCTTCAAGATAGATGATACAATATTCTGCTTTGCATTCTGCAACTTAGTAATATTGCTGTTGATATTTGATTCAGTATTTGTAAGATTTACAATTACCTTCTTTACTTCATCAACCTTAGCGGCTTTGTAATCATCCAATGCATCAAGCATTTCTTGCTGAATATCTTCTGGCGTCCGCAACTTACGATTCAGATCATCCATATAATGTGAGAACTTCTTTTGAAGAGTATGTGCTAGCTTCTCACCAGAACTCTTCTTATAATTGGCTTTCTTTCGTCCGGTAAGATAGCATACTACCAAGAAAGTTACAACTACAATTACAACACCTAAAATTACATTTGTTACCAATTCCATTTTTATTTACTTAATTTATGAATTAATTTATTAATATCTGATTGCAAATCTTCTTCTGCATGTTTATTCAATTCATTCTGCTTATTTCTGTTTCTTCTTTCATTCTCATTGTAATATTTATTAAACTTACTATAAGAAATGAATGGGGCACAATAGAAATATTCAGTTATTGTATTTCCTGTTATATCTTCATAGTTATATTTGTTTTCAGACTTGAATACCCATCTGAAAATGTTTGCAATAAAATAGAATATCACACAGATATTTGTACATTGATAAAATGCCCACCAGAATCTTTCTGTTTCACACATCTTTTCTAAACTAGGTATATTACTATGACAGATAATAGTTGTAAAGAAAACTACTGTTGTAATTGCAACAACCATATAGATAACTAAAAATGATATATCACACACTATTAAATTGTTCTTTGCATCTTTCTTTGGAAGATACATACATCCAAAAATTCCAAGCAAATTTGCTCTAATCCATTGTAATAATTTATTATTCATCATATTTTAACTTATTTCTTAATTGATGTTACGATATCATTAACTACAGGGCCAAAGATATCTTTGATATTCCAAATAATTGATTCAATAAGTACTTTAAGGAACCAACCAAATACAAAGAGTAGCAATACACAACCAATAAAACCAATAAACTCCATCATAACTTTTCTTAATTATTTTAATTTTTACATAATAAATATAAAATTTCTTTAAAGAATTTCAATTGAAATGAATCAAAATTATAAAAAAATACAAGGGCTACCTCTTTCAGCATTACAACCTATGATATTAGGAAAGAATATTGAAATGATAGCCACATGTGATCTATTTCCAAATTTTCATGTTAATGGAATAGTGTATAAAATTGAACAACCATCAAATATCTGTATCATATATGTAAAAGAAAAGAACAGAATAGTAAAAGTTGATGGTGGAATGAATGGTTTGTCATTTGTTTATCAATAGATTTTACCAATATCCACTATTCAATGTTCCATTCTCTCTTGCTCCTTTTACTTGTGCTTCTCTTATCTTTATATCCAATATATGCTTACCTAATGGTTTCAAGAATGGCTTAATTGTTTTTTGTACTGGATATTCTTTATCTTCTTTATTATAATAGCTAACCCATTGATTTTCTACATACGAATCATATAATGCATCTTCTTCTGGTTTCTTCAATTCTCCTGTTATGCTATTGACATTGTTCATCATGGAAAGAATGCCTTCCCAATAGCAAACATCAAGTACTTCTCCATCATGTTTTGGTGCTAGAAAATCAATATGAAGTGAAATATGTTTGAATAAAGTAATTTCTATATATGGATCTTCTTCATATTCAAGCATTCCATATTTGCTTTTCCATCCTAATCCAACTCCATATATTTCTAATATATTCATTGGATCTACACCATGATACTTTCTCTGCCAAAATCTAAATTTCATCTTTGGCTTTATGAAGTATTTTCTTCCATACTTCTCCCATATTTCTAATGGGTTTTCCCAATAGATTTTGAATAAATTATAAAACTTCCAATGCATGATTTTATCCAAATTATTTAGTTACTACCATTCATCATATTCATTATTATTTCTTTCTTTTCTGGAGTCATATTTTCTAATATCTTATCAGTTGCATCTTTCAAAGTCATCTTGACGGTTGATAGAGAAACACCTTCATTTTCTGCTAATTCTGATACTGACATACTGTAAGGCATACCAACACCATATCGTTTCTTCATCATCCTCTTTGCTGTAGGTGACAATGGTTCTAACAATTCATCTATAGCATTCCTCAAACTAGATATACGTTCTTCTTCATCTAACTTATTGTCTTCGATGATGAATTCATCATTAGCCATCTTGCTTATATCATTGTCATGATAACAATCATCTGTATAAGGATTGATTCCATCCAATCTTATTATATCAGCTAATTTTGTTCCTTTACCAGCATTAGGTACTCTTACAACTTGACCTTGTCTTGATATATCTACTAATATGCTTGCCCTAATCCATTGAAATGCAACAGAAGCAAACACCGCAGTCTTTACATTCTTATCAACCCAGGCATAGAATTCTGATGTATTGTTGAATCCATCAACAGGTAATTTGCTTAATGTTTCATCAAGAAGCTTATCATAAGTAAATCCTTCTTTTATTATGTTCTTAGCTTTTTCATAACATATAGGACTATCCTCATTGCATTCCAGCTTTATCTTTTGCTTGATAGAATTTCTCAAATTTGCTTTAGATGTATCAAATCTGTCGAATGCCGCTATCAATCCTTCATTACCAGCTTGAATCAAATCATCAAATGGCATTCCAAGATTCTGATAACGTTTAGCACAATTTACAACTAATTTAAGATTGTTCTTTAAGAATATATCTCTATTTTCATCACAGAATACTAAATCATCACATTCATTTTGTGGATGCTCTATATATTGCTTCTTTACTTCATTAAAGTATCTATCTATATTGTTGTCAAAGGTCTTATCAGTATACTGCTTTACTAAACTTGCTCTTGCTTTTTTCTTAGCAGCAAGATATAATGTAGTTGCATCTGTTTTAGAAATAAATGGAGCTACTCTCATAGCTTCATCTATATAAGTACAAATTATATCCTTTTCATGACAATCCCTTATAGCCCTAATTTCATCCTTCATCAATTGAGTCCAATCTGCAAGGAAATTATCTTCTTCTATACCTAACCAAGGACCAAATACAGGATATTTCTTTTTCAATGCTTTTACAAAGTCAACAATACGCTTTGTATTTGCTTTATTTATAGTTACTTTAATACGTGGCACTTTTTACTTTTTACATGTATTTTCCATACAATTAAAATAGTAAAAATACCACGTATTATTCAAATATACAAATGTTAAATATTATTAAAATTTAAGATAAAGCCTTTTTAATCTCATTTAGCTTTTCTTTATGTTCTTTTATAGTGTATTTTATTAATATTAACTTATTTATTTTATATATAAAATATGGTATAAACAAAATAAAATTTCATTTTATTGACTTAAAGTCAATCTAATTGGGTTCACTACAAACCTCATATTCGCTGGCTCTATTACTAGAGCATCACGCTTTACATTTGTTATATCTTATTTAACAGTAATAGCAATATGATAATTACCATCCTTTATTGTAGTAGTAAACATATAAGCTGATTCTACTGGTTTATTGAGGAAACAAATAGGAATCTTCTTCCATTCTGATTCAGAAATAATACCTCCTATATACTTTACTTCTACAATAGGTTCATCATACAACTCTTTAACCTTATATATCTGAACAGTACCTACACTATGACATTTTCCGTTCTGTTCTAACTCTTGAATATCATTCAACATTAACTGCAATGATGTACCAGAATCAAAATCTATAGAATAAAGAGCACACATAGTCTCTTCATCCAACTGTTGAAAATTTAAACTAATCATAGCATATTTTATTAATATTATATATTAACATCTAGAACCATAAACAAAACCTACCACTCTCATCTGATCACCAAACTTATCCTTAACTGATACATTTGAATGACCTTTCTCTTCAACATCGTCAACGATGACAACTTGATCTTGTGATACTCCAGTCATATCACAAACATATTCATTGACTTCATCAAGTGAATCAAAATTTATTGTTTGTCTAGTTGAATCAACATAAAGTGTATATGAATTAAATTTACTTTTCATTTCTCAATTTTGTTAGAATTTTTTCTAATGTATATAAATCTGAATTTTCAATATTATCAATAAACAAAGTATCTGTATTCAACATCAAACTCAATTCAGCAATATCTTTCTTCAGTTGCTTTTCTTTTCTGATTTTTTCTTTATATTCATCAAGAGCTTTAGTAATACGCTTGTAATACTCATCATTGCTTTCATACTTCTTTTTAATGATATTTACATTAACATCGTAAGAAGTATTGCAGTTATATGCTTTATATTCATGTTCATCAAACTTTACTTCTGTATCTGAACCATACTTTTCTATTGCTTCATCTATAATAGATTTCAAATCACCTAAAGTAGTATGTCCAAATGTAGAATCTGATGTTTTGAATCTCTCATCAGGAGTTCCAAACACTTCGCCTTTACAATTTCTATTGTCACAATCACATAAGTATTCATCCTTTTCTCTTGAATACTCTATCATTGGTACATTTTCTGGTAAGAATCCTCTATCCGGAACAACAAACCCTGGATATTCTCGTACAATATCCTTTACAAGATCATCCAGGGTTTTTGCATTCATTTCTTTTTCCATGAATATTCTATATTAAAGAGTTTCTACTGGATCAGAAGTATTGAATGTAAAATTGTCACTAATAAACTGATTATAATCAGACTTATTAATCTTATAATACTGAGGTGTTGTAGTATGTACATAATACTCACCATCTTTATCAGTTGTCTGAATACCAATTACGTAGTCATTTCTTACTATCAAACCACTAACAAATGTATAGAATTCTGAACGAGAAAGACACTTTTTAAGGTATTCATAATCATTTTTATTGATTTTGTAATACTGTGATGTTACTGTATGTACATAATATTCATCCTTATTAGATGGATTAGGCTGAATTCCTACAATATTTGAAAACTTAATAATCAACCCATTTGAAAGTACTGCAAACTGTGAATTACTTGACTGTGTCATAATTTTTATAATTTAATTTTATATTTGTATTTAATTTATATTTTAATTCTTTTAATCAAACAAACTTACTAGATAATCTTCAAGTTCACCATCAATATCCAAGCGACCACTTTGCCATGCTCTATCAACATCCATGCTGAACCATCCACCATCTACTGTTCTAGCAAACCAAATTAGATTCTTATCATAATCTTTAATTTCACAAGCAACAATATAATCAGTTGTCTTATTCCAAATCCAATTATGAGTTTTAGATTCACGTTCAAAAGCCTTCTTGACTTTATCAGGTGCATCATCATATACCATTACTTGCTTTACTCTTGCTTGATACATTCTGCTATATGAAATCTTACCATCATCAAAGAACATGCAAGTCTGATTTACCTTTGGGATTGGCTTTTCATTAAATTTCATCCGCTTGCTATTAATTGTTTTATTCATAATTTATATAATCATTTTAACATTATAAATATAGAAAAGTTTGATTAAAATTTAAACTATTTTATTATTTATTTCGTCTCCAATGGCAATCTTTCAGATAGTCAAAACATGACTGACCACCATCTTCTTTATCTTTATTGTATTCTGCTAATGTATCGACAATCTTTTCAATAGACTTGTCATTTACAGTATCAGATACTTCATATCCAAGAAGCCAATCTACTTCTTTCATGATATTGTACCATTCATCATCTGTTTGATATATAGGGGTAACAGACTTTGTTGTTGTATAAGGGAACTTGTCAAAACAAGCATAAACAAGACCTACCATCAACTTCGCAACATCAAACTCTTGATTTGTCAAAACATTAAATACAGGGTAATCTGACATTCTATTTACATACTTGCTTGCAAGCTTCATATATGTTTTAGTTCTGATATCTGCTTTCTTCTTATAAGAACGTTCAATCTCATCTTTCAATCCATCAATGTATGTGTCAATAGAATATTCAGACATCATGAATGTATAGTAGTCCTTTGAAATCTTTGGCATCTTAGGTCCACAAACTTTAATCTTAAGCTTATCAAGCAAATCCATATTGCTATCCATATATTCAAAATCATACTGGATAGGACAATACTTTCTTCCACCGACATTTATTACATTATTGAAGAATCTTGGCTTTGGAATCAAGTCATACATCATACTAGGATCTGATGTATCATTTACAATATACTTGCATCCATTCTTCTTCAATGAATAGATAATAGTAATATGATACTCTCTTGCAATCTTTGCAGCACACTCCCAGAAATAATGTACCTGGTTGAAGTAACTGTCTTCTTTGATAGGTTTACAGATAAGACACCTTACTTTACTGATATCTGAATATTTATCATCCAACCATTCATTCAACAATTTGTTTGTATGCTTTTCAGCTAATACATTCACACTACCCATGTACTCACCACAAGTTCCATGTTCCATATCTTTGTAGATGAAGATATCAATATCAAACACACTTGCACACTTTCTAAGTTCTTCAGTCATAATCTATCTATATTAATATTATTTTAATTCTGCTTACAAGTAAGAAGGTGACCAATTACATACATAATTAACCAAAGCCATGATATTTGAATATCCTACTTCTTCATTCTTACCATATACTTTATATACATGTTTCTTCATGATGCTTCCGCATTCATTAAGTACTTCCATCTTTCTCATTTCGCCAGAGAATTTGATACAATATTCAATATACATATCAAGATAGTGCTCACGAATTCTATCA
Organism: uncultured Romboutsia sp.; assembly: GCA_937880075.1. Lineage (GTDB taxonomy): Bacteria > Bacillota > Clostridia > Peptostreptococcales > Peptostreptococcaceae > Romboutsia. Next base: position 85,609 of record CALFLM010000088.1, read on the forward strand.
TCAATAAATCTATCCTTTCTACCACCAGGTACTAAACAACCTATTGGTAAGTCATCATAATAGAAATACTTCTTCTTATTGTTCTTGCAAAGACCTATAATGAATTTGTATAATGTACTAACATACATTCTTACAACCTTAGAAGTACCATTTGGAAATTCATTTTTCTGTACTTCATCTTCAATATCCGATGCAAATGTATAGAAGATAAGCTGTGCTTTTTCTCTACGCATCTTCTCTAATTCTTCTGTATAATTCTTTATAGTTTCATTGTAAGAATTCAAATGATGGAAATTGTACAAAACTCTATTTGATGGATAATTGTAATTGCTAGGTGCATCTGGGCCAAACTTATGAAGATAATTCTTTTGCAATGCTTCATGGTAAAGCTTTACCAACTGTGGAGCACTAGATGGCTTAGCTATATATGTAATAGCCTTATACCGACAAACACAAGTACAATTCAAACTCTTTGCAACTCTACAAACATTTTCCCAAATAGTAATATCATACTTATCTTTGTCATGATCCTCATAAACATAGTCAATAACAACAGTACGAATCTTATTATATTCATACTTCTTTCTACGGAGAATGAGTTCAGTAACAGTTACATCACCACTCTCTAACTTCTTTCTTGACAAACCAATACAATGTTCATCACTCTTAAACTGGAAACCTACAACTGTAATCATAGCATATTTTATTAATATTAACTTATTTATTTTAACATTTAAAATATAGTATAAAACAAATAAATTTCAAATAAACTTCAACATTTCTAATATGTTCCTAACTTACAAAATGAAAGAATAGAATACTTAAGAATTGTGAAAGTGGATTCATAATCAACTCGTTCTTTTCCACAGATTCTATCAGCCCACATCATAAGTACTTTCTCATCTACAACATTTTTGAATTCAATAGGATGTTCTGGTGTACTTCTTGTATCTAATACTAAAGAATCAATGTTCTCTACTATCTTATCTGTCTGTATACACCTCTTTACAACTTTATAGCTTACTAGAAACTTCATAACTTATTTGTCTTAATATGGTCCTAATTTACAGAATGAAAGAATAGAACAATTCAATATTGTATATTCATATCCATCAATAAATCTTTCTGTACTGCAAATTTCAAAACTCCACTTATCTAATACATTTCTGTCAACAACATTATTATATTCAATATGATGCTTATCAGTACTATCTGTGTCTAATACTAAAGCATTAATATTTTCTACAACAATATCATTTATGTCATTACGTTTAGTTACCTTATAGCTTACTAGAAATTCCATATGCTCAATCTCTTTTCTTATAACGTTTAACCACTCTATATCTCTTACCATCTCTATATAAGAGCCAATCTCCGATATCAGAAATATCTTCAAATTCAGAAATGGTACCATATTCATCTTCAAATACAACAGTTTGCCATTTGCGACCAAACCAACCAGATGGTACAATCTCTTCAACTTGATAATAGACTTCATCTACCCATTTGAATGTACCATCATCTTGTTTCTTTCTCTTATGTTGACTTACTTCAACAATACGATACTTCAATTCAACACCTTGACTGAGTTCACCTAATGCCTCTGTTGTATCAACATCAACAATTCTCCTCTGTTCCATGCTTATATAGTTTATTCCAATAATTCTCAAGAATATCACACTGAATGTTGTGGCTGAATGTTTCATCAAAAATAAGCTTATGCTGAAAATCAATAGCAATAGCAAATGGATAATCGTGAAAATACATGCTTGGCATTTCTCTATTAGGATTTGAAGAAGTCAAATCTATAAAATCTGTTTCTATCTGTTCTGTTGACAAACTACTCTTCAATGGTATCATCTTGAATAATGTAGTATCAGAATCAACAGGAATTCCAAAAAACATAAACTTTACATTATGCCTTACATTATGCTTATAACCAGTACCAAGGTTGAAGAATGAAACACAAATTTCCCAACCTATCAAATTATCAAGCTTAGACACATAAACTTTATGTTCACATAATGCAGTGTTCTTGAAACCAAAATATTTCAAGCATTCTTCAATATCTTTCTTAATCTCATTTTCTGCAAAAATAACATCCATCATAATAATTAATTTTATTTATTTATTTTCGATTCTTTGATTTGAACAACTGAAACAACAAGTTATGGAACCAACCATATTCCCATACATTGATATTCAATTGGCCTATGAAATACAGAGCAGAATCAAAAGCAGTACATTTACTGCAGATACTTACATCATCTCTCTTAGGACAAAGATCAGTATCTCTGTTGCAGTAAACTTCTACTTCTTTCTTATCTGGATTATATATACAATGTAAGCTTACTGTATAGTAGTCATTTCTGTTATACTTTTCTACAAAGAAAAACTTGATATCAGCAATACAAGTACCTAAGTAGTTACATTCTATATTATAAATGACATCAGAATTAGAATATCCTTTATCTAGCCATTCTTTTACTTTTCTTTCAAATTCTCTTTCACTCATGCAATCTCTTTTACATCCAATCCAAATCCACAAGTAATGAGATACTTGTAATCCTCTTTAGATACTTTATAATACTGTGATGTAATAGTATGAATGAAGAACTCATTCTCATTGTCAGGGTTTGGCTGTACACCGATAACCTTATCCATATCAACAACCAAGCCGGTTGACAAAATCACATACTTCATATTTGCCTCGTTCTGTACTTTCATATTCTTTCTATATTTATAATCTCTATATTTATAAATTAAATTAATATTCCAAACAGTTAGAATTCTTCCACTTGGTAATTCCAATAGGAGCAATTCCAAAATCTTCATTCAACAAATCTTCAAGCTTCTCAAGGAGGAAATTAATATCATCCTGAATGGTATTGCCATTCATCAAATCTTCATCATATTCAATAAGATGAACTTTATTAGATACTACCTTCAAACCAGTATCTTCATCCTTAGTAGTGGTTTCAAAAATAAGGTTAACACTATCATCTACCTCATTTATTGAGAATACTGCTTTAGTATAGTCTGTAATCTTCAACTTAATACCGTTAGAATCACCAAGAAGAAGATTTTTAAAAGCGTCATTTGTGTTGTTTGTAATCATAATCATTAAAAATTAAATTGTTCTACATTCAGTTTGTCAATATTTATTTGACATACTAAATATAGAACAATCTTTCAGGATTTCAAAATATATTTAAAAATTTATTCAGCTGCTTTAATATTTATTCGTTCTTTTATTCTCTTCAGAATCTGAACTGTTGGTTCAATCTGCTCAATAATCTCGTCCATTGGCTTGTATGCCATAGGAGACTCATCCAATGTTGACTTGTTGACAGATGTTGAACAAACATCCTTCATCTCTTCGACAAATTCATCCATAGAAAGATTTGCCTTAGCAGCAGAACGTGACATCAATCGACCAGCACCATGAGGAGCAGTACAATTCCATTCAGTATTCCCTTTACCTACACAAATCAATACACCATCTCGCATGTTGATAGGAATCACAAGTTCACGTCCATAAGCAGCATTAACAGAACCTTTACGGATAATCATATCATCAAAATCAATGTAGTTATGCATTGTATTGATGACACGTGCCATAGAAGCACCTTTGACAATCTTAGTATAGATTTCTGTCATCTTATCTGAAATAAGCAAATGATTGTACTTTGCATAAGTCTGTGCAATTACCATATCAGTAAGATATCCAATCAGATTCTCACCATTCAAATAACCAGTAGGAACAGATGATACAAAGTCTTCCTTTGCATTCTTGATTCGCTCATTCCATTCTGACTTAGGATATGTATCCTTTATCTTTTCAATATACTTTGCCCATTCAGAACTATCAACATGATAAGGCTTGTTTGCAACATTCATCCAGTACTTTGCTACTTTCAAACCAAAGTTACGAGAACCACAATGTATCATGATATATCCATTACCTTCATCATCGGTATCATAAGACAAGAAATGATTACCACCACCAGTAGTACCTAATGACTTCCAGAAAGTACCTTCATCCATACCAATTCGCTTCAGCATATCAGAAATGTACTTTTCATTTACATTTACATTGTTTACAAAATCCGTTGTAGCAACAGCTCTGTCAATAGCAGTATTGCACATCTTGTAGAACATCTTTTCATCAGCAATCTTCTTATCATAGATAGTGAATCCAGTAGGAATATCTTTCTTCCATCGATGTTCAAGCAATGCATAAGATTCCTCTGGACATGGCTTTGACATCTTGATACAAGTTACCTGGCAACCAATATCAACACCTACATGACTTGGATTGACCATTGGATTCTCCTTATCAATAGTAGAAGAAAAGCCAATTGTTATTGACTGCCCCAAGTGGATATCCGGCATGATTCGTATTTTCTGATTCTTAAATGCAGGACAGTCACAAATACTATAAACCATCTTCAATGCATCTTCTTCAACTGTCTTTGCAAAAATCTTGCAATCCTTATTGTACTTACCAATTATATTGTATTCCATATTAATTCAAATCTAATTTTGTAAAACCTGTAACAACAACATTCAATTCTGCTACTTTACCTTCATTTTCTTGACCATGTGAATATGTTCGCTCATCCAACTTCTTAGTTTCTTCATCTTCTAATATAGCTGTCCATGTATCTAATGTATTTTCAGTAACATTACCAAACATGTTGCACCACATCAGTTTTGTACATTCATAAAAACCAGGAATTCCAAACTCTGTTGTATAGCTAACTTTATAGTTGACTAATGCTTTTCTTCTTAATAATGACATATATATTTACTAATTATTAATTAATTCTAGGATTCTCCTGTTAAGCGCCTGGGTCACACAGGGAGCGGAAGAATATGCTTCAGTATATTCTATAAAAGGGACTCATTTGAGAGTCCCTGTGTGAATTTATTCTTCATTCAACTTAATGAATCTGATCTGAGTGAGAATAAACTTACCTTCATTTGTCTTTGCAATTTCCTTAAGCTTCTTGTCAACTTCTGGACGAGTTTCAGGAGTGTTAGGAAGAGGTTCTGTCATCACCTTGATGAATTCACCTTTGCGAACTCCATCAGCTTCATCTTCTGAAACATTCTTCTTGATTACAACTAACTGAGTCTTGTCCTTGGCATCCATAACTGAAGTAAGAATCTTACCGTAAGCCGCTTCTTTAATGAGATTGTTACGGAGAATTCTAAGCTGTTGCTCTTCTGAAGTAAATGAATATTCCTTATTGATTTTATAAAGGTTATCAACATTCTTGTGACATGCCTCTTCAAGTTCCTTTCCAAATTCCTTATTGTTGATAATCATTGCAACAAACTCATAGTACTTGAGAACTTTAATGCTTCTTTCATCAAGGTTGTTGATTCTAACATCTCCATAAGAACTGATGTTCAAACGAAAATCCCATACCTTTTTGTTTGTATCCCAATTATACTCATAAGAAGGATAGATATTTACATCATAGAAACTATCATTATCTTCTGATCTGAAACTTACATTTCTATCAGAAGCAAGGTCAACATGATACCCATTAATGTTGAACTTCTTCAAAACATCGTTCACCTCATTGATGTAGTTAGTAATAGCACTTGTATATTTCTCGGCTCCAACCTTGGTCAATTCATCAATTTCATTCAAACGATTGTCAATTGACTCAACTGTTGTATACTTAGCTTTAACTTCTGCGTATGTCATAATAATTCAAATTTTAAAAATTAAACAACTCATTTATTACGTATTAAATATAGAACAAAATATATTTTTTTCAAAATATATTCAAAAAATTGAACAATCAATTGGTTGTTCCATTCAAGGGAGGTTTTAAATATATTGCTTTATAGCTTCTATGGATTTACTGAATGTATTCAAGAACATGTTTGCTTGACTATCTTCTGCAAAAGACAACAATCTTGACCACCCAGTAACTTTTCTTACATCTAATTCACCATTATGGACAGCAACAGCCCAACAAGGTGTTCCATCATCAGATGGTTCCCATCCTCTTCTGTAGATATCTCTCAATATGATAATCTTACCAAGTTCATATAGGTCATCTTTCAACACAGAATTGTCATCATCCTCATAAGAACGAGCTTCATAAAATGAATCTACTGCTTCTTCCCATGACTCTGGAAAGCTTTCTATCTCATTCAATGGTGGTAATTCTTTCCAAACTTTCTTCAAAGATTCCCACAACATAGTATCATCTTCCATATAGACAATCTTGTTGTTGTCATGAAAATCAATGTAGAATACATGGTGAGGATTAGCTAATTCAATGCTTTTAAAATCTTCTCCAACAACACCTCCGCAAGCCATCAATCGATTCATGACACCTAGTGGATTTGATGGGCATCCCAACACATATATAAACTGATGATCTTTGTGTTCTTTATATTTCATTTTACAGCTTTACAGTCATCCTATATGCTAGTCCATCCTTTCTGTTTATCAAATCTGCTGTAACTTTCTTAACTTCTGTATTGAAAGTATAATCAATAGATTTGTCAGAATTCTTGACAAACGTATAGTCACTATCTATATTTGTCATGTCTAATGACATGTATATTGGTTTTCCTTGGTCATCAATACCAGGGAAAAAGAAGAGATGACTTTTGTCATCTCTCTTGTATAATGATACAAATCCTGGAAACATATTTATATTCTTTTCAATTAAAATTAATACTTATATGGTATTTACTTATAGAATATAGAATATGTATACAGATTATTTCAAAGCATTGAGTGCTGCAATGATTTTTTCTTTATGGTGTACTTTGATACTCTTAGGTCCACCAGTAGGAATGTGCCAAGCAATCTTTGCAATAACTGCATCTTTATCTGTTGCTGATGCTATCTCATCCAACCACATCTTTACAACATCATAAGTTACACCACAATGTAAACGAAGTTCACGTTCCAAACCTGTATGACCATCAGCATCTTGAAGTAGTTCATCATGAGCCCAAGGTTCAGCTACTTCAGGACCACAGTCATCAGATGGAGCTGGTGAGATTGGTGATTCTGGATCCTTAGGTGGTTCTGGGGCTTTATAGATAGGATTTTCCTTACGATGATCTTCATCTTCTAACTTAATAGATTCATCATCTGTATCATAATGGTACAAATACTGATCCTTTTCTGTACCTTCTGTCCAGTAATGACCTGACTTACAATCTTTGTTAGGACAATGACCTGGTTTGCAAGTACATACATGGTTAGGATTTGAACAACCACCAGTAGGAGGACAACTATCACCAGTATCACTCTGGATTGGATTTACTTTTACTTCATCGTTCAAAACAACTGTTGATTGCTTTGTTTCTTCTGTATTAGTTGATTTCTTTGCCATTTTTCAATTCAATTTTAATGGATTTAATTAAAAATATAAAGAGATGCTCATTTTAAGCATCTCCAAATAAGTCAAACTGTACTGTACCATTGCTATTCAACAATGGGAATTTCATTACTTCAAGAAATCTGTTCAATGGATCAAGAACATTCTTTTGCCATTGAATTGCCTTATCACATGGTGGAGCCCAAGATGGAAGCTCTCCAGATGGATATCCAAAGTAATCTGTTTCAGCCTTCTTTGTACTTCCTAATCTTATATTGTAATATTTGACTTTCTGTCCTTGTACAATACGAAGATTTCTCTGATTATTCTTCTTTGCTAAATAATTATATCTTGCTGCACATTTTACTGATACTGGAGTCTGTTTTGCAAACATCAAATCTTCTTCATCACACAAAACATATTTCTTGTAATTACCAACATTAATTGACTGAGAAATATCTTCAATAGGTGCTGCCCAGAATTTCTTCTTCCATTTATCCAATCTACTGTTGAAATAGAGAATATATTCTTCTTTTGACATTGTACCAGTATCATAAACCAATGACCTTGTCATATCTGTAATGATTTCCTTTGCAAGTTTAGGAGAAGTTGTCTTAATAAGTTCAATTCCAACACCAGTAATCTTTGAAGGTGTAAACCATTTGCCTTTTGAATAAGACATGGCCTTCAAATATTTCTTTTTCTTCAATGTAATTGTTGCTTCAGAAACAGTTTCCAACTCAAACTCATGAATTGAATGACAATGACGTGGATTGTACATATCATTCATCCATTCTGTATTCTGCTTATCAAGAAACTCCTTATTGAATCTCAATATCCATTTGATCTTATCGTCTCGTTCTGGAATACCTGCTAAAGTTTCTGGCGTCCAACATCTGAAGAAATCACCATATTGAGTATATACAGAATCTGTATCCGAGTATTCACTAATATGTTGCTGTCTAAACCAATCATGTTTTGACTCATCAAGTTCAAATCCAAATTTTTCCCACAAATCCTTTCTTTGCCAAATATCTTCATGAAAAAACTCTTCAAGTCTATGCCACATGAATTTTGTCAAATTTCTTGCCTCACAGGTTATATCTGAAGCAACCCTCATATCGTAATAGTAAAAAAACCTATTTGCACATGCTCCATAAGCTGCATTATTTAAAAGCTTACTACAAAGTTCCAACATTGAATTCTCTTCGATTAGATGTTCCAAGTCTTCTTTATAAGTCTTAAGTTCTTCTAATGAAAGTGAATAAATATCTTTACCACCAAGCTTTTCTTTCATAAATTGCTGACATTGTTCAGAGAAAACTTTCTTTTCTCCATATTTCTCTACATTATATTCCATTATTAAATTCTATTTATATATTCTTTTACTTGATTAATAGTAAAAAATTCAAGATAATTCAAATTATTTCTTTTTGCACATTCTCTTTTCTCAACATCTTTGATGGTCCATGTTGATATAATTTGTGGTAATTTCTTCCAATCTTTATATTTCTTTTTAAGTCTTTCTAATATTACTTGATCTTTAATCAAATTCTTATTATAGGGATGTTCACCATGTGTGTAAAATCCTTGGTATTCTATGAACAAATCTTTTGATGGTATGTAAAAGTCGCATTTATATGGGTACCTATTCTTGTCATAATATTGTTTTATTATATCAGGATATATTTCTTTCAGTAAATTATAACATTCATCTTCTGCTTTGGAATTCCTTTTATCTAAAGTACCATTCTTTTTCATGGTCAAGTAACCTTTTCTTTGAACATCTTTAGATATAGAACTTGCAAACTTCTTGTACTCTTCTGTTTTAGTATAATTATCTACACCATAATGTTTCAAAAATGTTTGTCTTTTCTTTTCTGTTATCTTATTTCTATCTTCTTTAGAAATATGTGACCATCTTTCCTTTTGAACATCAGACAAATATGTTTCTCCATATTTATTCTTTATCAATTCAGGAATTTTCTTTCTGAATTCTTTATTACCTAATATAGAATTAGATCCGTATTTCTCCTGACAAGTTTTCTTTCTCTTATCTATAAATTCTTTTATTCCTAAAGTAGATTTGACCCCATATTTATCTATAATGGATTGTCTCATGTTTTGCAATTTTTCTGGATCATGCTGTTGGCAATAAGATGAACAATATGTTTTCAAACCATCTCTCTTTCCATAAGACTTTATTTCATTTATGAAAGGAATTCTCTTTCCGCAAAGTTTGCAAGTTAATGGTCCATCCAAACCATGCTTTATCAAATAAAATGCCTCATATATATTATCTACATTTTCAAATCTAATTTTAAGATATTCTATTTCTTCTGGAAGTACTTTGTTATATTTTACTTTTCTATATAGCATGTTAGTATTCTTCCAGTATTTTGATATCAATATTTCATCTGTTATCTCCATAAATGTAATATAGAAAATGGACACTACTTTGTTCAAAGCAATGTCCATTTCATTTACAAATAAATAAAGGACTTAGATACAGTCCTTCAAGAAGTCAAGCTCATCATCTGTCAAACCAGTTACTTTAGCAGCCGGGAACAATGTGTTGTGGATCTTGACCGCAATCTTGATCTTTCTGGCGAGAACTGCCATAGACTGAGCTGTAGTATTCACCTTATTGAGAATCTCGACTGGATTGATTGCCTTCAGGTTAGTGGCAACATCTGTGGTATTCGTGATACCCAAATCAAGTGAATTCTCAAGGTCATTCTGCATATTACGATAGTCCTGTACCATCTTAGCTACATCCATCTCAGACTGTGTCTGAATTGATCGTGTTGCGTTCTTTACACGAATATCCTTTACCTCTTTTGCACTTCCACCAATAATTGACTCAAAACTCTGCATAATTCTTTCTTAATTTAAATTGTTAAAAATATTTGTTTGTTGTATATATTAAATACGTTTATAATATAGAAAAGTTGAATTAAAATTCAAACTTATTTGATTTATTTTCTACAAAAGAAGCATATCAATACCATTATCATTTGCAACATCTAGTTTACTTACTTGCTTAGTAGGTTTAGGTGCCTTAAGTTTAGTTGGAGTATTGATAGGTTTCTTTTCTTCTTTCTTTTCTGGTATATATAACTTTTCTGGTATATATAACTTCTTTTTATTTGGGTCGAATGTGATAGTTTCATTAGGTAACTTTTCTCCAATGAAATCGATATACATATCTATAGTCTTTTGCAATTTTTCAGCATCCACCATCAAATTCTTGACTAAGGCAGTCAAAACATTCAATTTATCTCCATTAACTATAGTTTCATTAGTAAAAAACTTACCAGGACCATAATTCTTACGAGAACTTTCACTTAGATCCCCAATTAGATCTTTAATCTTATTTAATTTCTGTTTTGTTATTCTCTCAATTGTCATAATGATTCTATTGTTTATCCGTAAATAAGCTCATGGGCTCTTTCATAACTCATTTCTGCTACTTCAGCATCACCTGTCTGAATTGAATAACTTGACTCAAAACAAACTCTAAAATCTAATTTTCTTTCATTCATAACTTTATATTATATTAATCATTAACAGTAAATGGTTTCTCTGTATAGAGGCATAAGTCAAACTTATCAAGTTGAACACCATCACCAATAGTAAACTTGGCATAATAGCTTTCTGATGCATCACCAGTTTCTTTACCTACTTCCACTTCAATTTCATCATCTTTAATGTACTTAAGTACTTCAGCTAATCTAAATGAAGCACTTTCTTCATCGCAACCAAATTCTTCAACTAAATCTGGTGTAATGAATTCCATTACATGATATCCGAAATCGAGATGTAGAAATTCATTACCAGTATACCAATTGAAGAAATTCTCTATAGTTGTCTTTACTTTATTCATAATCATTATTTGTTTAACATATACAATATAGAACAATGTAAGAAAATTTCAAAATAATTTCAAAATTTAATCAAAATATTTTGACAACATGTATTCAAGATCCAGATAAACGTAATTAGGTATACCAAGTACCTTACAAACATGTTCTTTCAACATATTATAATGTATCTGACAATATGCATCTGTATATGAAACCGGATATTGATGTTCTTTATCATCCTTATGGTAAAGATGTGCCCCATAGCCATGTGGCAATCCTGGCAAATCCATCTTGTTGCATACAACAAAATCACTGAAATTGTCTACTTCACCTATAATTTCATCTGTTAATTCAACCTTTCCATCGCGATAAGATATCATCTCCTCTATTGTCTTTCGAGGAATCAATTTTACAAACTTTTCCATTAAATCAACATATCAACATTATCAGAACTTATATAGTAAGAAACTTCCTTCTTTGCATCAGTTTTCTTAGAAATAGTTGTCAACTTAGGTGCCTCATCTCGCTTAATATACTTATTGTTTTGCAACTTGGTATGCATCTTTTCCAGCATTTCAATCTTATACTGAAGATATTCAATATGCTTTCCTAGAATCATCTTACAAGAAAGACCAATATCATAATCATCAGTACAACAATTAGTAGCATCACTCAAGAAATTTCTTGTTTCATTGAGTTCTACTTGAGCATTCATCAATTTGATGCTAAGAGTATCAGCATCTTGTTTTGTAACAATATCCTTAATTAATTTAATTTCTTCCATGTTTCTTCTTTCTGTTATTCAAATAGTGTATTTTATTAATATTAACTTATTTATTTTACATCTAAAATATAGTATAAAACAAATAAATTTCAAAATAAAATTTCATTTTATTGACTTAAAGTCAGTCTAATTGGGTTCACCACAAACCTCATATTCGCTGGCTCTATTACTAGAGCATCACGCTTTACATTTATCTTAGTACAACCTAGTACCATTATATTCAAAGCACCATTTATGTCTGCATTTAGTCTAAGACCATTCTTTGTAACAAACAATCCTCTTCTTATCCTATATCCAGCATATACTTTGTGCTTGCAAATCTTTTCATTGTCCATAAAGCTACACTTTGAAGTGTATGCTTCATTCACTACAATGAATGTGATACCTTTTAGCTTGCACTTATATTCTAGCATCTGTATTAGCATATTGTATGGTATTGAAACAAAGTTTTGATTTACAACATGTCCTAGCTTGATACTGTCTTTCCAACCAACATTCTTTCCTACAATCAATGTATTTATGTTGTTTGATTCCATATAACTTACTATGGCATGACTCAGTTTATGCATGAAGTCTTTTACTTTTCTGTTTCTCTTACCATTCAAACGTTTTATTCTCTTAGTTGACTTAACTTTTATCTTAGATTGCAATTCAGCTTTTCTCTTGTTGTAAAAGCGATTTATTGCTTTCAATGGTCTTCCATTGTAAAGAACAGATTGAGCTGAGTTAGAAGCTAAAGCAACTATATTGTCAATTCCAAGATCTATGCTAGCATAATTTCCATTGTCTTTTTCCAGTTCATATTCTACTTGATATACTATTTCTACTACTATATGATTTCCTTTAGGTACTATTCTTACTTGGCATACATCTTCCTTGTCACAATTAAAATAAATGAAATCAGTCTTGTTTACTTTAAGTCTTAGAATGCCATCCTTTACCTTAATACATTGACTGGTATATACAAATACATATCTTCCATTTTCTTTGTCTTTATACTTAGGAAGTCTGACTTTCTTTCCTTTGTTCTTGGCTGACTTAATTCCTTTGAAGAATGAAGTATATGTCTTATCCACTAAACGTAGTATTTGCTGACTACATTGAATATAAGGTAAGCTAGTATAATCTACTTGCTTTGTATCAGATAGTTTCTTATTAAGAGCAAAATAATCAAGATAAGTCTTATCTTTACTATATTGCTGTCTTATCTAATACAAAGCTTGGTTATAAAGATTCTTAGAAAGCCAACACAGTCTATCAAGCGAAGCATAATTCTTATGCTTCTGTCCTATGATAATTTGTTGTGTTAGCTTAAGTTTCATATATTAGAAATAATGTTATAATTTAATATAGTACTTTATTTGAGTTAATTTCAATATTTTATGCTATGTACCCATTGTCATCAATGAACATCATAGCAGTACCTCACTTTCTTTATTTGCAAATACATCATCTTCTCTGCTCTTACCAAGTTCATAAGGACGCATAGATCCACAAATGTATGTCCAACCTTTCTTCAGATAAGGCTTGTCGGAAATATAAGACAAGATTCTCTCTCGCTGACTAGGACTAGTCCATTCCTTTTCCATACTATTGTTTGGGTTAGTACAATACATAGCCATATCATCATCATTGAACCAATCATCTGGATATGGATCTGGTACAATAATATGGTACTTGCACTTCAAACATTTCTTATCACAAAACTTATTTTCACACATAAGCATTAAAATTATATATTCAACATTTATTTGACGTATAAAAGATAGAATCTTTTGCAGAAATTTCAAAAGATAAGTAATAAATAGTCTAACTTTTAGAAACTT
>CALFLM010000089.1 GCA_937880075.1 uncultured Romboutsia sp.
GTAAATATATAAGAGAGGTTCTTGAAGAAGAGAATATATTTTTGGTATATATATTGTAACATCATCTAAGCTAGTAATAGAATTATAGATAAGTTCAGCATTATCTTCTATATTATTAATATTAAGATCTAAGCTTAATATTATATCACTAAACAAATAGACATCTAGTATATTTGAATTATCTCTAAATATCAATTTCATCCCTTTATTGTATTTAAGTAAATTTTGTAAAATATCATAATTAATTTTCATATGTTACCCCCTGTCTATGATAATTTTATAATACAATAAATACCAATAAAGTTCAAATTTAAATCATTAGTATAAATTAAATTTGATTTATATCAATACATTTTATATAATTAATTTATTATACTTTGGAGGGAATCTTATGGAAGTTAATACAAAATTAGACAACCTAAGAAAGAGGCTATTAGAATTAGAAAGTGTAGTAATAGCTTATTCAGGAGGAGTAGATAGCAACTTTTTACTTAAGGTTGCAAAAGATACCTTAAAAGATAAAGTCATTGCAGTAACACTTCATGCAATGATGCATTCAGATAGAGAAGTAGATGAAGCTAGAAATTATACTAAGGAATTTGGTGTTAATCATATAGTTGTTAATGTTGATAATTTTAAAGTTGAAAAATTTATAGAAAATAATAGTGATAGATGTTATCACTGTAAAAAAGAAGTATTTAAAACTGTAAAAGAGATTGCAGCTAAACATAATATAAAGTATGTACTAGATGGAACTAACTTAGACGATTTAGGTGATTTTAGGCCAGGTCTTAAAGCACTTGAAGAATTAAATATAATAAGCCCACTTAAAGAGTGTGGATTAACAAAAGAAGATATAAGGCAACTTTCAAAATATATGGAACTTAACACTTATAATAAGCCTGCTTTTGCATGTCTTGCAACTAGAATACCATATGGTACGAAAATAACAAAAGAATTGCTTAAAAAAATAGAAAAAAGTGAAGAATACTTAATAAGTATAGGATTTAATCAATTTAGAGTAAGAGCTCATAGTGACATTGCAAGAATAGAAGTAGGTAAGAATGAAATATATAAATTTTTCAATGAAGATTTATTAAATAAAACTGATAAAAAATTAAAAGAAATAGGATTTAAATATGTAACCCTAGATATGGCAGGATACGAAATGGGAAGCATGAATAAGTAGTACATTTAGGAGGATTACATGAATAAAAGTTATACATTAATATCACCTTGCTTTTTCGGTATGGAAAAAATGTTAGCGAGAGAGATAAAGGATTTAGGATTTGAAATAATCAAAACAGAAGATGGAAGAGTTACATATAAAACTGGTGAAGATGGAATAGCTAAGGCTAATATGTGGTTAAGATGTGCAGAAAGAGTTCATCTTAAGATAGCAGAATTTGAAGCAAAAACATTTGATGAGTTATTTGAAAATACTAAAAGAATAAATTGGTCAAGATATATTCCATATGGAGCACAATTTCCAGTATCAAAAGCATCATCTATAAAATCAAAATTATATTCTACGACAGATATACAAGCTATAGTAAAAAAAGCTATAGTTGATAGTCTTAAGAAAAGTTACATGGAAACTGGTATGCTAAAGGAAGATAAAGAAAAGTATCCGATATATGTATTTTTACATAAGGATAAAGTTACTATATCAATAGATACAACTGGAGATGCACTTCATAAAAGAGGATACAGAGAAAAAGCAAATAAAGCTCCAATAAGAGAAACTTTAGCTGCTGGGATTATGAGTTTAGTGCCATGGAAGCCAGGGAGAATATTAGTAGATCCAATGTGTGGATCTGGAACTATGCTTATAGAAGCTGCAATGATGGGTATAAATATGGCACCTGGTCTTAATCGTGAATTTATATCGGAAAAATGGAGAACATTAGATAAAAAAATCTGGTGGGATACTAGAAAAGATGCTTTTGATAAAATAGATAACGATGTGGAATTTAAAATATATGGATATGATATAGATGAAGAAGCACTAGAAATTGCAAAAGAAAATGCTGAAATAGCAGGAGTGGATGAATATATAGAGTTTAAATTAGGCAATGCAATAGATTTTAAAAGTGATGAAGAATATGGCTTTATAGTTACAAACCCTCCATATGGAGAAAGGCTAGAAGATAAAGAAAGTGTACAAAGCTTATATAAACACTTAGGATATACATTTAGAAATTTAAAGAATTGGTCATATTATTTAATAACTTCATATGAGGACTTTGAAAAAGAATTTGGACAAGAGGCAGATAAAAGAAGAAAATTATATAACGGAATGCTTAAAACTAACTTGTATCAGTATATAGGGCCACGTCCACCTAAAAAATAATTAATAATTTCCCCCTTAAGATAATATATATAACATAAAGAGTATTTTAAGGGGGTGTAATTATGTTAAGACTAAGTGGTAGAAGTCGTAATAAAAGTATGAAAAATAAGCACTCAAAAAAATTAGAAAAAAATACACAAGAAAAATCAAAGTATGAAGAAGATTACAATGAGATAATATTAAATGATTTAGTTCCAGATGAAAATAAACAAGAATTGGGATTAGATAATGAGTCTGATCAAAAAAAACAAGGTGGACTTAAATTAAATTTTGCTTTAGGTGGTAAAAATCGACCTAATAAAAATAAACATCATAATCAACATCAAAATCAAGAACAAGACGCTTCTGATATAGTAGAAAGTGTTCAGACTAACAAACATCAATCACCAGAAGATATGGTAGAAACTAGCAAGACTAAAAATTCACCAAGACCTAAAAGAAGACCTAACCATAAAAAGCAATCAAATAATAATCAAGAAATTCAAAATAATGAAAATTTAAAGAACCATAAATTACAAAGTAAAAATGAGCATAATAATAAAGAGCAACATGGACATAATAAAACTACTAAAAGTGAAGAAAATCAAGGTAAACCTGGTTATGGAAAACAAGCTCATCATAAAAATGGATCAGGGAAAAGTAGTAAAAAAACTAATAGCAAATTGAAAAAGTCACAAAATAATGATAAAAAATCTACAAATTATTCACAAGAAAAAACTAAAAGTTCAAATCAAAAGATAATAAATCCTAAAAAAAGAAAAAGACCACCTGTTAATAAAGAAGAGATAGAAGATGAAGTAAGAAGCTTAGAAAAAGTAGAACCTGAAGTTGAAATAGAAGTGAAAGAAGATAGTCAAGATATAATAACATTTAGAGGAGAAGAAAGTATAAAAGAAAATAATAGTCAGGAAGAATTTCAACAAAAAGCTTCAGAGATAAAAGAAGTACAAAGTAGATTTGAAAATATTGTTTGGTCAGAGGATAAGTTTCCTAAAAAATAATAATAAATATATATAAATAGTGTTAAAATATAAAAAGCTTAGTATTTATACTAAGCTTATTTATTTTGATAAGCGGATGTATCAAAAATGATTTGTCAACACGTTTCAAAGCGGTAGTTATGATATATCATTGGCGACATGAAGCTATTTGATGATACGTAGCTTAAGCGAAGCAAATTTTATATTATAAGAGGGTGATTTTATGAACAATGAAGAGATATTTGTAAAAATAAATGAAATTTTATTAAAAAGTTTGAAACCATCTGAGGAATTAGAACGTCTAATAATAGAGGGATATTTAGATAAAGAACCATTTAATAAAATAAAAAAGTTAAATGATGTAGAACAAAATCCAAAATACCATCCTGAAGGAAGTGTTTTAAAGCATGTGTTTTTAGTAGTAGACATAGCAAGTGAGTATAAAAAATATTCAAATGATGAGAAAGTATTTATGTGGGCAGCACTTTTACATGATATAGGAAAACTAACTACTACAAAAGTGATAAAAAATAGAATAACTTCATATAACCATGATACAGAAGGTAAGGATATAGCAATGAATATTCTAAATGAACTAACTGATGATGAAGATTTTAAACAAAAAGTATCTAATCTAGTACGATGGCATATGCAACCATTATTTTATGATAAAAATCTTCCATTTTTTCAACCACAAGATATGATAAATGATGTAGAATATAAAGAGGTAGCATTACTATCTTTATGTGATAGACTTGGAAGAGGAAATTTAGATGAAGACAGAATAAAAGAGGAGAAAGAAAGGGTAGAAAATTTCAAAGCGTATTTTGAAAAATAACTAAATAGGGAGGTTTTGGATGAAGTTATTTAAGTTAACTGCTTTATCAGCTTTGTTAATGATTACATTAAGTGGATGTAGCTTAAACTCTGAATCACCAGAACAACTTATAAAGGAAAAACCAGTTTACAGTGAAGAAAGTTTAATATTATATAAACAAATAGAGAAGCTTTTACCATCTCTAAATTTTTCGCTATTGCTTCCGCGAAACTCAAGTGAAGTTGCAAAAATAAATGAGGTTGACCTAGATAAAGATGGAGAAAAAGAGTTAGTAGTTTTTGAAAAAAAAGAGGATGTAAATGAAAATAAAACTGAAGTAGGATTTATGGTACTTAAAAAGGATACAAATGGAGAATATCAAGAAGAAGGAAACGTATTAGAAGGTGGGGAAACTATAGAATATGCGAACTTTTATGATTTAGATAAAGATAACCATTTAGAAATAATTCTGCTTATAAAAAAACAAGATAAAACTAATATGTACATATATAAGTTTGAAGACCATAAGATAAATAAAGTAGATACTTTAAATCCATATTGGATAGAAGATAAAGATAATCTTACTGATATGAAAATTAAGGTAGAATATATTGATGATGATGATATTTTAGATATATTGCTTTTAAACTATAATCCTAAAATAAATAAAGTTTATTCAAGCCTATTAAATTTTGATGGTAAAATTAAATTTTCAGATTATATAGAGTTTGAAAATGTTAAAAATCTTAATAACCTATATATAACATATGGACAAGTAGATGCTAATAAAAATGGAATTGTATTAGATATTCCAAATCTTAAAGAAAATAATTATAGAACTCAAATATTATATACTAATGCTAAAAAGTTAGAAAAGGTATTTAAAGATGATGATAAAAATTTAATAAAACCATACTATATACCAGTTGAAGATATAAATAAAGACCAAGTTCTTGAAATACCAATAGTAGCAGGAAGTAGTAGTATATATACATTACAATCATCATCTACAGTAAGTTGGTATAGATGGAATGGAAAGTATAATGAAGATGCTAGATTGGTATTTAATAGTAGCATATATTATAACTATAAATATAATTTTAAATTAGATATACCCAATAACTTAGTAAATAAAATATATAGTGAACAAGAGTATCAAGGTGAAAATACTTTATTTAAGTTTTACTACAATGATTCAGTAGAAAATAAGCCTAAAAATATTTTTACAATAATTGTATCTCCTAAGCTTGTTTCAGATGAAGGGAAAAATATAACTAATAAACCATCTATAATACTTTCGGAAAATTATGATAATACATTTATATTACAAAAAAATAATGAAAAATTGTTAGAGACTTTAAATATAACTACAGAAGCATTAATGGATTATTTTTCATTAATCTATTGATATTTGTTTGGGAGGATTTGTATGAAGGAAAAAATATTAATATTAGAAGATGAAATAGGAATAAGAAGTTTTGTAAGTATAAATTTAAAAAGAGAAGGATATGAGGTAATAGAAACCGGATGTGGTCAAGAAGCTATAGATAAGATAAAAAATGAAAAAAATATATCTTTAGCACTTTTAGATGTAATGTTACCAGATATGAGTGGAATAGAAGTCTGTAAATATATAAGACAAAATTTTGACCAAGTTGGTATTATAATGCTTACTGCTAAAGTACAAGAAGAAGATAAAATAGAAGGATTCATATCTGGTGCTGATGATTATATGGTAAAGCCATTTAGTATAAAAGAGTTATTATTTAGAGTAAGTGCTTTACTTAGAAGAATCAAAAAAGATGATACTATAAATACTAATGAAATAATATCACTACCTTTTATTCTTAATTTAGATAAAAGAAAGTTATTTAAAGATGGTAAAGAAATAGAACTTACACCAACAGAGTTTTCAATAGTAAAATATTTAATTACTAATGCAAAAAAATCTTTAAGTAGAGATCAAATACTTGAAGAAGTTTGGGGAAGTAACTATCTTTATGATTTTAAAATAGTGGATGTAAATATAAGAAGAATAAGAAATAAAATAGAGGATGACCCATCAAAACCTAAATATATACAAACTGTTTGGGGATATGGATATTGTTTTAGAAAGGAAGAACAATAGTGCTACATTTTGAAGGGCTAAGAAAAAGAGTAATTAAAAATTATTTTATAATAATTATAATAACTGTTACTTTATTTGAAGGTTTATTTATATTTTATATTCAGAATTATTACTATGATTCTGTAAGACAAAGTTTAAAAAATCAAGTTGAGTATACAAACTCTGTATATAATACAAGTATAAATAATATAGAAAATACTACTTTTGATGAAAAAATAAGTAATATACTAGATAAACAAATAGTTGGAGGAAGTTCAAAGTATGCAACTCAAGTAATAAATAAAGATAAGTATATTATAATTGACCAGTATGGAATAAAAAAACATGAGAAAATAGAAGCTGAAGATGTAGATAAGGCATTAAAGGGTGTAAAGGATTTATATCCTATAACTCATAAGATAGAATCTACTAATGAACATGTAATGAGTATATCTGTACCTATAAAGATAAATAATGTAATAGAAGGTGCTATAAGATATACTGTTTCACTAACAGATATAGATGCTACTATATTTAAGTTGGCACTTGGATTAATACTTGCAGGTATATTTATATTAATAATAGCCATATCTTTAAGCTTAAGATTTGCAGAAACTATAATTCAGCCACTTATAGAGTTAAAAGAATTTGCAAATGAGTTAGCACATGGTAACTTTAGTATAAAACTAAAAGATACTAGTATATCAAATGATGAGATAGGAGATTTGGCAAAGACATTTGTACATATGGCTGCTGAAATAGATAAAAGTGAAAAATTAAAAGAAGAGTTCATATCATCAATATCTCATGAACTTAGAACTCCACTTACATCAATAAAGGGATGGAGTGAAACTTTAGGATATGAAGGTATAACAAGAGATGAACTTGATTTAGGTCTTGGAATAATTCAAGATGAAACTGAAAGACTTATAAAGCTTGTTGAAGAGTTGCTTGATTTTTCAAGGCTAGCATCTGATAGGATAAAGTTAAAAATAGATACGGTAGATATAAAAAGGCTAGCAATAGGAGTTGTGAATCAGCTTAAGGTAAAATCGAGTGAGAAAGATATAAGTTTAAGTGCAAAGTTTGAAACTGAAAATATTGATTTAATTCAAGGTGATAAGGATAGACTTAGACAGGTTTTAATAAATTTAATTCAAAACTCTATAAAATTTACTGATGAAGGTGGATTTATAAACATTATAGTATCTCAGGATGAAGAGTACACAACTATGAAGGTAGTAGATAACGGAGCTGGTATAGAAAAAGAAAATTTAGAAAAAGTTTTAGATAAATTCTTCCAAGAAGATTATAATAAGTCAGGAAGTGGTTTAGGACTTGCTATAAGCAATGAAATAGTAAAGCTTCATGGAGGGAAGATGGTACTTAACAGCAAAAAAGGAGTAGGAACCTCTATAACTGTAAAAATAAAAAATACACTTATAAAATCTATATAAGCTTAAAATAGAAAGAGGAATAATATGAGAAACATAAAGATGACTATAAGATATGATGGCTCAAGATACAAAGGGTTTCAAAGACTAAAAGACAATGATATGACAATACAAGCGAAGATAGAAGGTGTCTTAAGTAAAATGGCTAGTGAAAGCATAGAAATAATTGGATCTGGAAGAACAGATATGGGGGTTCATGCATATGGACAAGTTGCTAACTTTAAAACAACTTCTAATTTAACTGTAGATAAAATGAAAACATATTTATATGAGTATTTACCAGAAGATATAGTAATAACTAACATAGAAGAGGTAGATGAAAGATTCCATAGTAGATATAATGCAAAATCAAAAGTATATTTATATAAAATATACAATAACAAATTCCATGATCCATTTTTAAGAAAGTATACTACTCATATACCTAAGAAGTTAGACATAGAACTAATGAAAGAGGCAAGTAAATATTTTATAGGCGAACATGATTTTACGAGTTTTGCATCATCTAAATCTAAGAAAAAATCAAATGTAAGAATTATACATTCTATAAATATAACAGAAAATAATGGTTTAGTAGAAATATACTTTGAAGGTAATGGATTTTTATATAATATGGTAAGAATAATGACAGGTGCTTTAATAGATGTAGGTCATAAAAAAATCGCACCTGAAGATATTAAAATAATGCTTGAAGAAAAAGATAGAACTAAAGCTAAAGATACTGCTTTAGCTAAAGGGCTATATTTATATAAAGTAAGTTATTAAAAAATAGGCTTTTAAAGCCTATTTTTTATTAGAATATATGGTTTAAATCACATTTTTCTGATTCTAAAATATTATTTAAAAGCATTTTTATAGTCTCTATTTGCTCTAATGCAGCTAGTTTATCATTGTATTTAATGCTTTGGTCAAGTATATTAAGTGATAAACATATATCATCAAAGTATTCATGGTCTACTATTTTATACCAAACTTCTTTTTCTTCATGCCATGATTTTGACCAATCTTTTATATCAATATCAACTTTATCAAGTTTATCATTTTCAATATTTTTTTGAATAAGTTCAATTTCATATTTAAACTTATTAGTAAAATCATATATTTTATTTTCAGAATAAAGACCTAACGATACAAATAATAAAGTCCATATTAAAACTGCAATAACTTGTTTCATATTATGATCACCTCATTTAGTCCTTTTTTCTTTGTATAAAAACTTCATCATTTTCATCTATTATACAAATTAAAACATCTTTAACACTTTTTATATGATTAGATTCTAAAATTTTTAAAAGCCAGCTATCATCTTTGTTTATTTCATTAAGATTATCTTTTATAACTTTACCGTCTATTATAACTGGAAGAGGTAAATGTTTAAAATCATTTGTTTTATTATGGTCATGAGATGTTGATGGAATTACACTTAAATCTCCATCAGTTTCAAGTATTGCATACTGAACTTCCTTAAGATTAAAGTATCCTTGAGAACGCAATTCTTCAAGAAGTTCTTCAATAGTTATACGTTCTTTTTTTAGTTGTTTATAATTTAATCTATTTTTACTTATAAGTACAGCAGGGCTACCTGATAAAATTTTACTGGCAGTTCTACTTTTTAAAGTTATATAAGAAACTAAAACTTCTATAAATACAAGTCCTGTAATTGATGAAATTCCATAGATTATAGGAATTGCGTTATTTTGCATAGGAATAGCTGCAACCTCTGCTATAAGTAGTGTTATGACTAAGTCAAAGGCATTCATTTCTGCTATTTCACCTTTGCCCATAACCCTTAAAGCTATTAAAACTGCTATATACAGTATTATACTTCTAATTAAAACAACAAGCATTTTTTCCACCTCTAAAAAACAGTATATAAATTAGTATATCCAAATTAAAAATATAGATACTCAAATATAAAATGATGTCTTTAAAATAATGTTATAATTTGATATAATATGACTTACTTAGTAGTAAGGAGGTTACAATTTATGAGTAAAAGAAAACAAGTACAAGTTCCTATAGAAAAAATACAAGAACAAGATAGATTTATAGAGGCAATAGCTGAAAAAAATTCAAGATTTTATGCAATACATCAAACAAAGCCAAAGTATATGATACAAACTTTTGGATGTCAAATGAATGAACATGACTCAGAAAAGTTATGTGCAATGCTTGATGATATGGGTTATCAAAGAACTATGCTTGCAGCAGAGTGTGACCTTATAATATACAACACTTGTGCAGTAAGAGAAAATGCAGAACTTAAGGTTTATGGTAACTTAGGTCAATTAAAGTTTAACAAACGTAAAAATCCAGATTTAAAAATAGCTGTTTGTGGATGTATGATGCAGCAACCTCATGTTGTTAAAGAGATAAAGTCTAAATATAATCATGTTGACTTAGTATTTGGAACACACAATCTTTATAAATTCCCAGAGTTACTAGCTTCATCAATGGAATCAGAATGTATGTTAGTAGATGTTTGGGATGTAGATGGAGAAGTAGTAGAAGGTCTTAGAAGTAGTAGAAAATTTGAACTTAAAGCATTTGTAAATATAATGTATGGATGCGATAACTTCTGTACTTACTGTATAGTACCGTACACTAGAGGTAGAGAAAGAAGTAGAAGTGTTGAAGATATAGTTAAGGAAATAAAAGAATTAGTTGCAAATGGAACTAAGGAAGTAACATTACTAGGTCAAAATGTAGATTCATATGGTAAGACTTTAGATAATCCTGTAACATTTGCAGAGCTTTTAAGAGTTGTAAATGAAATAGAAGGCTTAGAGAGAATAAGATTTATGACATCTCACCCTAAAGATATATCTGATGAAGTTATATATGCTATAAGAGATTGTGATAAAGTATGTGAATTTATACATTTACCAGTTCAATGTGGAAGTACAAAGCTACTTAAGAAGATGAATAGACACTACAGTAAAGAACATTACTTAGAAATAATAGAAAAAGCTAAGAAAGAAATTCCTGATGTAGCATTTTCTACTGACCTTATGATAGGATTCCCTGGTGAAACTGAAGAAGATTTACTAGACACTATAGATGTAGTTAGAAAAGTAAAATATGATACAGCATTTACATTTATATACTCAAAGAGAGAAGGTACTCCAGCTGCAAAAATGGAAAATCAAATACCAGAAGATGTAAAACATGAAAGATTTAACAGAGTATTAGCTGCAGTAAATGAAGAGATAGCTAAAATAAATGAAAGATACCAAGATAAAGTTGTTGAAGTTTTAGTTGAAGGAAAGAGTAAAACTGATGATAATGTATTAACAGGTAGAACTAGACAAAATAAACTAGTAAACTTTACAGGTGGAAGTGAAGATATAGTTGGTACATTAGTTAATGTTAAAATAACATCACCAAAAACATTCTCATTACAAGGAGAATTAGTTAAATAATTATAAAAATGTGCCTTAAATGTATAAGGCACATTTTTTATATCTATTTATATAAGGTTTATAATTTTCAAACTTATATTTTAAATCATCTATCATATAACTACTCCTTTAATTATTAAAGTACAGTTATATAATTATCAATCAAAATAATACGATTATTATAGATTATTTTTTACCTCATATGTATAATATAAATTAGTTATATAGTAAGGAGATACATAAATGAAATTATACATAAAGGAAGATGACATATATATAAATATACCAAGTGATATGGTAAATAAGATAGATGAAGAGAATATTTTGTTAAAAGAATATATAAGAATTTATAAAAATGCAGAGAAGCTTAAAGAATATATAATTAAATACTTATTTGAAAAAGATAGCTCAATAACTCAAAAGAATATTGGGGATTTATTGCTTAATATAAAATCTGAAGAAAACTTAGATAAATTTCTAGACTGCATAGATGTAGATATATATTCTTTAGAAGAAAAGTTTAAAAATTTAAGTATACACTTAGGTGTAAATATAGATGAGATAAATTTAGCAAAAGAAGAAATTAAAAATGAATATGTAAATAGTCCCTATAATGAAGAATTTATAGTTAGCAAAGAGTATATAGATGAGATAATAAATCATATAAAGGATGATAATATGTACTCACTAAGACAAAAATCTAGATATGGAAGTTTAAATATAGAAGGCAAAATAAAATATTTAGAGGATATAGAAGATTTCAATGAAGAGGAAAAGGGTGGAATGTATAGTCCTATACTTGTTATATATAGACCTGCTAAGTATTTAAGAGGAAGTTATATACTAGAAGATACTTACTATGTATACATAAAAAGGCAACCATTAAATGCACTTATTAATCAAGAAAAGCTTAATGAAAAAGGTATGGACGGTATGGGAAGTATTATATATAAAAAGCTAAAGCATGACTTTACAAATGAAAATCTACAAGAAATATTAGCAGAAATATATATATATGCAAATAAAAATAATTTAAATTTTGAAAATATAAAATTATCTGATATAAGTTCTAATAGATTATGGCTTACAAGTGAAAGACTTAAAAAAGAATTTAAAGAACTTAGATATTATCATAAAAATTTAACACAGAAAATAAAGGATATATATGATTCTACAGGTGTATATTATACACAAATAGGTGGAAAGTATATATTTAATACTAGAGAATTTTCACATTGCTACAAGACATACAAAGCAAAAGATATAAATGGATAAATTTATATAAAATAGGTTAATAAGTATAATTAACTAAAAACTGTGGTAGCATATATTAAAAAGTAAGAAATATATAAGGGGTAAATCTAATGATTAGAAAAGCTAAATTAAGTGATGTAGGAACTATAATGTCTATAATAAATGAAACTGTAAAAGAAATGAAATCCTATGGTAATACTCAATGGGATGATAATTATCCTAATAGTGAAACGTTTATAAATGATATAAAACATGATAGCTTATATGTGTATGAAGAAGATAATAATATAAAAGGTTTTATATGTATTGACTTTAATGAAGCTAAAGAATATGAGAGTTTAAATTGGTCGTTGAATGAAAAGTGTATGGTAGCTCATAGAATAGCTGTTAATACTAAATTTAGAAATACAGGAGTAGCTACTAAGTTAATGAGTTTTTGTGAGGAGTTAGCATTAAAACAAGGAATAGGATACATAAAAACAGATACTTACTCATTAAATACAAAGATGAACTCTTTATTTAAAAAGCTTGGATATAAATTTATTGGAGAAGTAAAATTTTTCGATAAAGAAAAGGAATTTTATTGTTATGAAAAAATATTAAAGGCAGTATAAAAATATAGTTACAAATTAATATATAATAAGACTTTAATTATTAATATAGAAATAATCTGGGTATTAAAAATACTTAGATTATTTTTTATTATTAATGTATCATAAAATAGATACTTTTGATAACGTATAATTAAATAGTTATTTTGAGCAAAGCGAATTTTTTTATCCAAACTTAATAAAGCTTATTAGTTATGGTATAATAATTAACTATAAAAATGTAATTACTAAAGACTTAAGGAGGGTGAGTATGAACATAGATAGAAATAAACTTACTCCAATGATGAAACAATACTTTGAAGTTAAAGATAGATACAAAGATTGTATACTATTTTTTAGACTTGGAGACTTTTATGAAATGTTTTTTGAAGATGCTATAATAGCTTCAAAAACACTTGAAATAGCATTAACAGGAAAATCATGTGGCCTAGAAGAAAGAGCTCCTATGTGTGGTATACCATTTCACAGTGCCAATTCATATATATCAAAATTAGTAGAAGCAGGATACAAAGTTGCAATAGGTGAACAATTAGATGATCCACAAACAACTAAAGGTATAGTAAGAAGAGATGTTATAAGAGTAATAACTCCAGGTACAGTACTTGAAGGAAGTTTACTTGAAAATAAGAAAAATAACTATCTTTTATCATTATATATAAAAGAAGATTTATGTGGATTAACTTATGTTGATATAAGTACAGGAGAAGTAAATGCAACTTATTTACCTACTGATAAAATAGTAGAAGAAATTGCTAAAGTTCATCCAACAGAAATTATAATAAATGATTTAAACTTTATACCAAAGCTTCAAAATATAGCAACAATAAGCAATATATATATAAATGAAAGTTTTGATGAAAAATATTTAGATACTAATATACTTAATAAATATTTTACTAATGACTATTTAAATAATATAAATTTTGATAATAAAGATTTAATAAAACATAGTTTGTCTATACTTTTAAACTATATATTTAATACTCAAAAACAAGTTACATCAAATATTAATAATATAAATATATACAACTCAAGTGAATATATGGTACTAGATATGTTTACAAGAGTTAATCTTGAACTTACAGGAACTATAAGAGGAAATAAGAAAAAAGGATCACTTCTTCATGTATTAGATAAAACATCTACTGCTATGGGTGGAAGACTTCTTAGAAAATATGTAGAAGAGCCTTTAGTTAATAAAGTTAAAATTGATGAAAGATTAAATGTTATACAAGAAATTAAAGATGACTTTATGCTTCGTGAAGACTTAAATGAAATCTTAAAAAATGTATACGATATAGAAAGAATATGTGGAAAAATTGCCTTTGAAAAAGTAACACCAAAGGAAATGATTCACCTTAAAAATTCTATAGAAAAATTACCAATATTAAAGAATATAATAAATTCATCGAGTGCATCTATGCTTAAAGATTATATAAAAGATTTAGATGATTTAAATGATTTATATAATCTTGTTAATGAGTCTATACTTGAAGAACCTTCAATAACTTTAAAAGATGGTAATATAATAAAATCAGATTTTAATGAAGGGTTAAAAGAGCTTCGCGATATATCTAAAAACGGAGCTTATATGATAAAAGAAATAGAAAATGAAGAAAGAGAAAAAACTGGTGTTAAATCTCTTAAAATAGGATTTAATAAAGTATTTGGGTATTTTATAGAAATAACTAAATCAAACTTAAATACTGCAAAAATTGATGAATCTTATATAAGAAAACAAACATTAAGTAATGCAGAAAGATTTATAACCCCAAAGCTTAAAGAAATAGAAGATAAAATATTAAATGCTGAAGAAAAAATAAAATCTTTAGAATATGAAATATTTGTAAATATAAGAAATGAAATATATAAAAATATAGATAGAATACAAAAAGTATCTAAAACTATAGCAAATATAGATGTATTTGTATCATTAGCAACAATTGCTTATATAAACAATTATGTAAGACCTAATATAAATGAAGAAGATAAATTAGATATAAAAAATGGTCGTCATCCAGTAGTTGAAAATATAGTGGGAGAAGAAAACTTCGTTCAAAATGATACTTATTTAAACACTGGTGAAAATATAATAAATATAATAACAGGACCGAATATGGCAGGTAAGTCAACATATATGAGGCAAACTGCAGTAATTGCTTTAATGGCACATATTGGTTCTTTTGTACCAGCAGAATATGCAAATATACCAATACTTGATAGAATCTTTACAAGAGTTGGAGCAAGTGATGATTTATCTCAGGGACAATCAACATTTATGGTTGAGATGAGTGAAGTATCTCACATACTTAAAAATGCTACAGATAAAAGTTTAGTAATACTTGATGAAATCGGTAGAGGGACGAGCACTTATGATGGAATAAGTTTAGCTTGGTCTATAGTTGAATATATACAAGGAAAAATAAAATGTAAGACTTTATTTGCAACACATTACCATGAATTAACTGACCTTGAAAATGAATTTAGTGAAGTTAAAAACTACTCTATAGCAGTTAAAGAGGATAATGATAATATAATATTCTTAAGAAAAATAATACCAACTGGAGCAGATAAGAGTTATGGTATATATGTTGCAAAACTTGCAAAGCTTCCAGATGAAGTTATAAATAGATCAAGAGAAATACTAAGTGATTTAGAGAAAAATCATATATATAATAGTGTAGCTATAAATAAAGATAGTGATAAAGTTTTAGAAAACATTAATACTTTAGAAATGTCATCAAATAATGACACAAAACTATATATTGAAAATATAGAAAAACTAGAACAAGAAATAGCTAAATTAAAAGAAAATAACTTTAAAAATGAATATGAAGCATTAAAATTAAAACATGAATCATTAATTAAAAATTATGAAAATGTAAAATCTGAAAATAATAAATTAAATATAGAAAATAAAGGTTTATCTGAAAAGATTAAAAATAATGAAGAATCATCACAAATAGCAGTAACTCAAATGAGCTTTGATACTATAGGAGACAATAACTTAAAGGATGAAATATTAAATTTAGATTTACTTAATATGACTCCACTAGATGCAATAAATGCATTATATTCGTTACAAAAGAAAGCAAAAAGTTAAACCCTAGAATCTATTAATCTTAAATATTACTAAGTTGTTATTAATTTAATTCGTTGTGCTAGTTAAATATTATTATTGAAAATACTAGAGTCCAGTAATCTATATTTTCATAGTTAAAAAACTTTATGTAGTAATTTCAATGTGTTTAGTAAAATAACTAGCACATCAGATTAATTTATATAACTAGTATATAAGAATATTTAAGTTTGGTAGTAAGCTTAAAACGTATATCAAAGTAAAAAACTTACTTTTAGATATATAGAGGGGAGGACAACATGAATAGAATAAATATATTAGATGATTTAACTATAAATAAAATAGCTGCAGGAGAGGTCGTTGAAAGACCTTCTTCTGTAGTTAAAGAATTAATAGAAAACTCTATAGATGCAGGAAGTACTAAAGTAGTTATAGATATTTTAGACGGTGGAAAAAAACTTATAAGAATAACTGATAATGGATGCGGTATAGCATCTAGTGAAGTTGATAAATCATTTTTAAGACATGCTACAAGTAAGATTAAAAATATAGATGATTTATATGATTTGTACTCCCTTGGATTTAGAGGGGAAGCATTAGCATCTATTAGTGCTGTATCAAAGCTTGAAATGATAACTAAAACAAAAGATGAGCCTATAGGAACTAAGGCAATAGTTGAAGGTGGAAAGATAGTATCTAAAGAACCAGTAGGAACTCATAGTGGTACAACGATTATAATAAAAGATATATTTTTTAATACACCAGCTCGTCAAAAGTTTTTAAAATCAACTCATGCTGAAACTATAAATATAAGTGATTTAATAAATAAACTTGCAATAGGAAACCCACAAGTTCAATTTAAATATGTAAATAATAATAAAAATATGCTTGCAACACCAGGAGATAATAAATTATTAAGTGTTATAAGAAGTATATATGGAAAAGAAATTTGTGAGAATTTAATAGAGATAAATTATGAGTGTAAATATTTTAAAATAAGTGGATATATAGGAAATAATAATATATATAGATCTAATAAAAATTTACAACACATATATATAAACAAAAGATTTGTAAAAAGTAAGATCGTTTTAGATTCTATAAGTGAAGCTTATAAAGGTATTATACCTATTAATAAACATTCAATATGCTTTATACAGCTAACTATAAATCCAGCTAGTATAGATGTAAATATACATCCAACAAAGCTTGAAGTTAAATTTGAAGATGAAAAGGAAATGTATATTGAACTTAGAGATATTCTAAGAAAAACTTTACTTTCATCATCTTTAATAGGCAAGTATGAAACCTATGATAAAAAAGAACCAACTAAACATATTTTAGTAATGGAAGATAACAATAAAAGTAAAAATATATATGAAAATAAAGAATCTAAAGATATAAAGGTAATTGAAGTAAATGATGAAAAACCAATTGATTCATTTATGTCATTTAATGATTTTATAAAATTTGAAAATAACATAGAAAGAGAGTTAGAACCTAGTTCTAAAAATATATATGAAGAAAAATCAAAAGCACATATAAATGAATTAGATGATATAAAAATAATAAAAGAAGATTCTAGTTCTGAATATATAATAGATGGTAACTTTAGTTTAGAAAATTCTTTTTCTATTGAAGATATAGAAAAATTAGATAAAGAAAAAGAATACCAAGAAAGTTTATATAATAATGAAAATGAAGAAAATAATTTAAATTATAAATCTCGTAGTGAATATATAAATAAAACTGAATATAGCAATCAAATTACAAAAAATATAGAAAAAGTAGATGATAATATTCAAGAGCAATTTTTTAAAGATTCTCCATCTAATAAGTTTTCATTAGCAGGATACTTTGTTATAGGAACAATATTTGATACTTATATAATATTGTCTAAAGGAAATTCTATGTACCTACTTGATCAACATGCAGCACATGAGAAAATACTTTATGAAAGATATATGGATAAGTTTTATAAATCTAGTATAAATATGCAAATGTTACTTGATCCAATAGTGCTTGAATTATCTAATATAGATATGTTACATGTTGAAAATAATTTAGAATTATTTATGAAATTTGGTTTTGAGATTGAATTATTTGGTAACAATCATATAATGATAAGATGTGTACCAACTATATTTGGTGTTCCTGAATCTGAAAAATTTATATTACAAATAATTGATAATATAGAAGAAATAAAAAATAACTATGAATTAAAAGGAGAAAAACTTGTATCTATGGCATGTAGAGCAGCTATAAAAGCAAATGATAGAATTCAAAGTATGGAAATAAGAAGTTTACTTAATGAACTTGAAACTTGTGAGAATCCTTTTACATGCCCTCATGGTAGACCAACAATAGTAGAAATAACAAAAACGGAAATAGAAAAAATGTTCAAACGAATCATGTAGTTTAGAGAGGATTAATATGAAAAAAATTCCAATTATAATACTTACAGGACCAACAGCAGTTGGAAAAACTAACTTATCAATAGACCTTGCAAAAGATTTAAATGCTGAAATTATATCTGCAGATTCTATGCAAATATATAAATATATGGATATAGGTAGTGCTAAGGTAACTATTGATGAAATGCAAGGAGTAAAGCACTATTTAGTAGATGAGGTAACTCCAGATTATGTATTTTCAGTTTCTGAGTTTCAAAAAAGGGCAGATGAATATATCGAAAAAATAAATAATGAAAATAAAAGAGTTCTAGTAACAGGAGGAACTGGACTTTATTTAAATTCATTAATTTATAATATGGATTTTGCAAAATCTGATGCAAATAATGAGCTTCGAGAAAAATTAAGATTAGAACTTGAAGCAAATGGTATAGACTATATGCATAATAAATTAAAAGAATTAGATCCTGAATCTGCTAAGAGAATCCATAAAAATAATACTAAAAGAGTTATAAGAGCTCTTGAAGTTTGTTTAAGTGGAGAAAAGATGAATGATTTTTCTAAGGATTTAAAGTTTAATGAAAAATATAATCCAATAATAATAGTTTTAAATAGAAATAGAGATCATCTATACGAAAGAATAAATAAGCGTGTAGATATAATGATGAATAATGGTTTAATAGATGAAGTTAAAAACTTACTTAAAATGGGATATACAAAAGATATGATATCTATGCAGGGGATAGGATATAAAGAAATAATAAAATATTTAGATGGTGAGTATACATTAGATGAGGCTATAGATATAATAAAAAGAGACTCAAGAAGGTATGCAAAGCGTCAATTAACTTGGTTTAGAAGATATGATGATGCTAAGTGGTTTAGCTTAGATGAGTATAGTGACAGCCAAGTACTTAAAAATGATATAATTATGCATATTGAAAAAATGCTATAATTTATATAAAATATAATAAAAGGAATGGTAAATTTTACTACTTAAATTAAATTACCGGGAGGATATATTCAAATGAAAAATACAGCTATAAATTTACAGGATTTATTTTTAAACAATGCTAGAAAAGAAAGAATACCTGTTACAATATACTTAATGAATGGGGTTAAAGTAAATGGGCAAGTAAAAGGGTTTGATAGTTATATAATAATGTTAGAAGATGAAAAAAAACAACAAAATATGATATATAAACATGCAGTGTCAACTATACAACCTGCTAGACATATAAATATGCAAAATAATAATCAACAAAATAATGGATTTAGTAAATAGATAATAAAAAGCTGACCCTTAATTGGATCAGCTTTTTATTATCTAGATACAAAAGTTTCACAACTTGTATCATGTGCATTTATTTGAACACTATCAGCAACGCAGTTCTTATTTTCATTGTAAGTGCAGTTTAAAGCATCGCATTTTATTTGCTCAGGTTTAGTACAACTGCAATTAGCACAGTTTGTAAAAGAAGTATTATCTTGATTTACGAAAGAAGAGCAGTAAGTATTAGAAGTTGTAAGCGCATTATTACCGCCTACATTTATATAACCAGCATAACATAATCCAGAGTTATTGTGTCCACAATTAGTTGCAGAACAGCTTAAATTTCCATTTGACATTTTATATACCTCCTATTTATTTATATAGTTTATTATGTGATAAATTAAAAAAAATATAATGGGAGAATAAATTACAATTAAGGAAAAATATAGTCTAGAAATATTACTTAATTTAATAGATAATAAGTAAACTTGTAAAATTTATAAATAAATGATATATTTTAGATAAAAAGAAAATAAAAGAGGGAGGCTATGTATTTACCAAGTAAAATCACAAATATATTATCTAAAATAACTAAATCATATACAGTTAAATATACAAATGGTAAAATAGAATCAGTATTTATAAGTGAAAAAGATGTAACAATACAAGCATCAAATAAGGGATACTGTATTTACTTAAAAGGTGGTCCTATATATTTAAATGATTTAAAGTCAATAGAGCCTCTTTTAGTAAAAATGAATGTTTTAAATAATAATGATAAAATTAAAAATAACAAGTCTATAAAAGATGAATTAATAGACATTTTTTCAAAAAATAAAGATACTTTTTCTGTAGAATACAGTGGAGCACACATAGTATCTTTAAATCTAGAAAATCCTAAATTAGTTATAAGTAAAACTAGTGTTGGATATTCATTAAATGTAAATAATGAGAATATATCTATAAATAATGTAGCATCATTAAAAAAGCTTTTAACAAGAATGAATGTTATAAAGCCGTTAAAAAATAAAAATATTAAAAAAGATGTTTATGATTGTGGATTTGAACAACTTATGTTAGATATATAAATAGATCTCCTTTAAACGGTTGAACTTATATAAAGTTCAGCCTTTTTTAATTTAATTTTAATATTATAAATTATAAATGATTAAAAAGTACTTGATAATATATAAAGATATAAGTATATTAAATATAAAACTACAAGGAGAAAAATGTAAAATTATGAATAATAATAAAAAAAATTTAAATAAATCATTTTGGATAACTTCAATAATAATAGTATTTTTTATTGGAGTATACATATTTGTACATCCAGTAAATGAAGTTATAAATAATATGGTATCATACTTAAGTAAATTAGACTTAGAAGGACTTAAGAAATATGTATTATCATTTGGTATATGGGCACCAGTAATATCATTTTTACTTATGATATTACAATCAGTAGCAGCACCACTTCCAGCATTTATAATAACTTTTGCTAATGCAGCTTTATTTGGATGGGTAAATGGAGCAATACTTTCATGGACAAGTGCTATGGCGGGAGCAGCATTATGCTTTTATATAGCTAGGTTTTTAGGAAGAGATACAGTTGAAAGGATTACAAGTAAACTTGCTTTAAAAAATATAGATGAGTTTTTTAAAAAATATGGAAATCATACCATATTAATAGCAAGATTACTTCCATTTATATCTTTTGATTTAGTAAGTTATGGTGCAGGGCTTACTTCAATGAGGTTTATACCTTTCTTTGTTGCAACAGGTATAGGACAGCTTCCAGCAACAATAATTTATTCATATGTAGGTGGTATGCTTACAGGTGGAGCAAAGCTTATGATGATGGGAATTATGACTTTATTTGCAATAAGTGTATTTGTACACCTTTTAAAGCAAATATATAAGGAGAAAAAAAGTAAAATTTAAAGTTATACTAATTAGTAGAGGGCTTTTCTAAATATGGAATAGCCCTTTGCCGTTTAAATTAGTAGAGTTAATTTTTTATAGGAGGATAAGATATGAAAGTAATAAACTTAAATGAAAAAACTCTAGAAGAGATAAAAATAAATGAAAGTAATTGTATAAACTGTAAAAGATGCTATAATTCATGTCCTATGATGAGTAAATACTCATCATCACTAAAAGAACTTATGAAAAAAATAATAACAGATAAAGGTGTAGATAAAAATATACCTTATTCTTGTTCTTCTTGTGAAGTATGTAACTTAAAATGTCCTAAGGATATAAAAATAAAAGAAATGTTTTACGATATGAGAAAAGATATTTTTAATAATGATAAAAAAAATATAAATGATATTGGATATAATAGTGTAAAATTTCACCAGATTAATAGTTTTTCCCCTGTATTTTCAAAGTCTTTTTCAAATAAAAGCACTAAGAAATTATTCTTTCCAGGATGTAGTTTATCAAGTTATAGTCCAGAAATAGTTTTAAAAGCATATGAGTATTTAAAGGAAAACATAGATGGTTTATCAATAGCATTTAAATGTTGTGGTAAGCCAACTTTATCAATGGGAGATGTGGATAAATTTAAAATATATTACTCTCAGATAGAAAAGTTATTTTTAGAAAATGAAATTGAAGAAGTTATAGTAGCATGTCCAAATTGTTTTAATACCATAAAAAAATATAGTAAATCAGTTAAAGTAAAGACTATATGGGAGATTATAAATGAAAACTCAATTCCTAAAAATTTAATAAATCATTATAATGATTTAGATATTAAGTTTAGTTTACATGACCCATGTCCTATAAGATATGAATCTAAGATTCATGATAGTGTTAGATTGATATTAAAATCAATGGGGATTAAAATAGTAGAATTCGATAAAAGTAGAGAAAACACGGAGTGTTGTGGATCTGGAGGTATGCTTAGAGTAACAAATCCTAAACTAGCTTTAGAGCAAACTAATAAAAGAGCTAGTGAAGCTAAAACTGATACAGTTATATCTTATTGTGAGTCTTGTTGTGAAGCTATGATGATTGCAAATAAAAATACGCTTCATATATTAGATTTTATGTTCAATGAAGATGTTATAAATAAAAGTAAATTTACTCAAGATAAAATATCTACTATAAAAAAATGGAAAAATCGATATAAATCTATAAATTTAATTAAAAATTAAATAATAAGATTTTAATCCAAAAATATGGTAATATAATATTTTAGAAAAAGAGGTGATATTTTGATAAAAAAATACAAAATAGCATATAAGTTAATAATATCTATAGTTATATTACTACTTATATCAATTGTGGCATATAAGGTTTATAAAATGAAT
Organism: uncultured Romboutsia sp.; assembly: GCA_937880075.1. Taxonomy (GTDB): domain Bacteria; phylum Bacillota; class Clostridia; order Peptostreptococcales; family Peptostreptococcaceae; genus Romboutsia. The sequence goes on from CALFLM010000089.1 coordinate 23,061, forward strand.
TTAGGAGTAGATGATATAAAAAATTATGTAGAGTCTTTTGGAAAAATGGGACCAATAATATATATAATAATGTTCTCTCTAGTTCCACTTACGCTTTTTCCAGATTCGATACTTGCAATATCAAGTGGTCTTATATTTGGATTAGTAAATGGATATATTTATACTACAATTGGGGCTTTAATAGGAGGAACAATATCTTTTTATATATCTAGAAAGCTAGGAAGAAATGTAGTAAAAAAACTTACTAAAGAAAAACTAGATAAGGTAGAAAATATGATAAATGAAAAAGGATTTTTTATAGTGTTTATGCTAAGGCTTATCCCTTTATTTCCATTTGATGTAATTAGTTATGGTTCGGGCTTAACAAGTATAAGATATAAAGATTTCATACTTGCAACTTTCTTTGGAACAATACCAGGAATATTTGTATTTGTAAATATTGGAGCACAATCAGTTAACATAGGAAGCAAAAGTTTTTATTTATCAATAGCATCTTTAATATTACTATTGGTAGTATCCATAATATTAAAGAATAGATTTATTACCAAAAACTTAGAAAATAATAAATCAAATTAGGAGGTAAAATGTTAGATACACATGCAAGAAAATATGTAAATCCAATAATTGAATTAGGAGCTAAGTTTTTTTTAAAATTAAAATTAACTCCTAATAATGTAACCATATTAGCCTTATTACTAGGGGTATCAACTTCTATATTTTTATATTTTGATATGCAGGCAGTTGCAGTTATTGTGCTTTGGATATCAGGGTACTTAGATGCGGTAGATGGAGCTATGGCAAGAAGAAGTAATAGTTCATCATCTTTTGGAACACTTCTTGATATTGTTTCAGATAGAATTGTAGAAGTAAGTATAGTGTTAGTACTTGGGATTAAATTTGTAGATGTAAGATATAATCTTATAGTATTAACTGTATGTATACTTATGTCTATGACCATATTTTTAACAGTTGGAGCACTACGCGAAAAAAAAGGTGTTAAATCATTTTATTATCAAGCAGGAGTAGCAGAAAGAAGTGAAGGATTCATATTTTTTTCACTTATGATTTTAATTCCAAGCTATTTAGGAATAATAACTAATGTATTTTCTGTATTAATAATAATAACTGCAATTCAAAGATTTTTGGAGGCAAAAAGATTACTAGATTAGCAAACAATAAGGAGATATAAGTATGAAGAAAAAGATTTACATAGTACTATTATGTATGATGATGATTTTATCTTTAGTGGGGTGTTCAAAATCTCAAAAATCAAATGATAAAAATAATAATATAAATATACTAGATACTAGTTATGATGAAATTTTAAAAAGTGCAAAAGGAACTACAGTAAACTTTTATGGATATGGTGGTAATGAGGTTATGAATAAGTGGTTTGACACTTATGTAATACCACAAATGAAAGAAAAATATGATATAAAAGTAAAAAGAGTAGGAATGAATATTGATGATATAATGAATAAATTATTATCAGAAAAGCAAGCTAAAAGTAAAGATGGCGTAATGGATGTAGTTTGGATAAATGGTGAAAATTTTAAAACTGCAAAGGAGAATAATTTATTACTTGGCTCATTTACAGAAAAGCTTCCTAACTTTAACGATTACATAGACAAAAATTCAGAAATTATAAACACTGATTTTGGAACTTCTGTAGATGGGCTAGAAGCACCATGGGGTAAATCAGAGTTTGTAGTAATTAAAGATACTGGTAAAGTAGCTCAAAATATAGAAGATACTGAAACACTAAAGGAAGCAATAATGCAAAATCCAGGTAAATTTACATATCCTGCATTACCTGATTTTGAAGGAAGTGCATTTGTAAGAAATGTAATATATGACATAGTTGGATATGAAAACTTAACTAATTTGACTGAAAATGAAGATGAGGTTAGAAAAGTTATACAACCAGCTATGGACTATCTAAATGAAATTAAGCCATATTTATGGAATAAAGGAGAAACATATCCTGCTACAATAGCACAATTAGATAATATGTATTCAGATGGTGAGGTTTATTTTACAATGACTTACTCACCAAATACAGTTAAAGGAAAAATTGATAGTAATGAATATAGTAAGGATACAGAAATAATTGCATTTGATAAAGGAAATATAAGTAATACTCATTTTTTAACAATACCTGAAAATGCGCCTAACAAAGAAGGGGCTATGGTACTTATAAACTTTTTAATGAGTATAGATGCTCAGGCTTCAAAAACTTATACTGCTAATTGGGGTGATATGACTGTATTAGATATGAATAAAATACCTAATGAAGATAAGTCTAAATTTAGTGAAACTGTGGAATTTGGAAAAACATTACCAGAGTTAAATGCTGGATTAGTACCTATAATAGAGAAGATATGGACTGAAGAGGTTTTACAAAATGAAAAGTAAACTAAAACCATATATATTATTAGCACCTGTAGCTATTATATTAATAAGTATAATGGGATTTGGAATAGCTAATTGTGTAATGCAAAGTTTAGGATATATGCCATATATAGGTGCAGAAAATATTAGTTTTAGATTTTATAAAGAAGTTATAAGAGATTCTGTATTTTTAGAATCTCTTGTATTTAGTTTAAAAACATCATTTATATCGTCTACAGTATCAGTTTTTATAGGAGTGCTATTAGCATATTTTTTATCACAAGATAAATTATCTAAAATAAAAGTATCACTATTAAACTTACCTGTTATAATTCCACATATAGTTGTAGTAATGTTGATGATAACTATATTTTCTCAATCAGGAATAATTTCAAGACTATTATATTCATTAAATATTATAAGTGATTCATCTCAATTCATATCTTTAGTATCTGATAAAAATGGAATAGGAGTAATACTGGTATATTTATGGAAAGGAATACCATTTACTATTATGACAACTTATAATATTTTAAAAAATATAAGCAGTAGTTTAGAAAAAGTAGCTATAAATTTAGGTGCTAGTAAGTTGCAATGCTTTAGATATATTATCTTACCATTAGCTTTACCAACAATAATGTCTTCATTTATAATTTTGTTTGCTTTTTCTTTTGGTTCATTTGAAGTCCCATTTTTAATAGGTCCAACAACACCTAAAGCACTTTCTGTTAGTGCATATACAAGTTATATAAGTTCAGACTTATCTCAAAGGTCATATGCTATGGTTATAAATGTTATATTATCTAGTTTAAGTTTTATACTTCTTATTATGTATAATAAAATTTTAGATAAGATAAATAAATATAAAATTTAGGAGGAGATATTAAAGTGAATTTAAAGAAAATAATAATAGAATTGGCTATTATAGCTTTTATATTTCCTCTAATAATATTGGGGATTTGGAGTGTAACAGGTTCTTGGATATACCCAAGCCTTTTACCTCAAAGTTACTCATTAAGAGGATTTCAGTATATATTAAGTTTAGACAATATAGCTATATTAATAAATAGCATAGTACTATCAATTTTAGTTGTATTTATTACAATAGTTATTAGTATTCCAGCAGCTAAGGCACTATCTTTATATAATTTTAAAGGAAAGAAATTCTTTGAATTATTAGTATTATCACCAGTAATAATACCTATAATATCAATAGCAATGGGGGTACATATTTTTTTTATAAAGATAAAATTAGCAAATACATATCTAGGTGTAGTAATTATAAATATATTACCTTGTATACCTTATGCTGTAAGAATCATAGGTGATGTATATAAGTTAGTTGGAGATAAGTTAGAAATACAAGCAAAAATGCTTGGAGCAAGTAACATAAATGCATTTAGATATGTTACACTACCTTTGTTATTACCTGGTATACTAGGAGCATCAAGTATGTGTTTTATAATAGTATTTAGTCAATATTTTTTAACCATGCTTATCGGAGGAGGAAGTATAATTACGTATCCTATGATTATGTTTCCATATATACAAAGTGGAGATAGAGTTATAGGAGCTATGTATAGCATAGTATTCTTAGTTGTAAGTATAATAGTTTTAATATTAATTGAGAAAAAGATAAAATTATATTACAAAAATAGTACTAACTTTTTTGAAATATAAGAAATTAAGGAGAAATAGATATGTCATCAGTTAAACTTGTTAATATAACTAAAAGTTTTGATGAAAAGATTGTATTAGAAAATATAAATATAGATATAAAAGATGGAGAATTAGTATCATTACTAGGAGTATCTGGATGTGGAAAAAGTACAACACTACAATTAATAGCAGGAATTATTAATCCAGATAGTGGAGATATAATTTTTAATGATAAATCAGTACTAAATATACCAACAGGAAAAAGAGATGCAGTAATAGTATTTCAAGACTATTTATTATTTCCGCACATGAGTGTATATGAAAATATTGAATTTGGTTTAAAAATGAAAAATATAAATAAGAAGATTAGAAAAGATAAAGTTAACGAGTTAATAAAACTTGTAAAATTAAATGGCTATGAAAATAAATATCCATTTGAATTATCTGGTGGACAAAAACAAAGGGTTACTATAGCAAGAACGCTAGCAATAAATCCAAAGGTATTATTATTAGACGAGCCTTTTTCAAATTTAGATATAAACTTAAGAAATGAAATGAGGGAGTTTGTTTTAAATTTACAGAAGAAGTTAAATATAACTACCATACTTGTTACTCATGATAAAGAAGAAGCACTTATAATGAGCGATAAAATAGCTGTTATGGTAGATGGTAAAATAGAGCAGTTTGATAAGCCTACAATATTATATCAAAAGCCTAGCACTAAATCAGTTGCTAATATATTTGGTGAAAGAAATTATATAAAAGGAAAAATAGAAAATGAAGTATTTAAAAGTAATATATTATATATAGATGCAAAGGGTTATAATGATTTAGATGTTGTTGAAGCGATGATTCCTAAAGAATGCATAAAATTATACAGTTCAAATTATAATGATGGTATAGATGGATATATACAAAGAAAGCAGTATGCAGGAGATAAAACTTTTTATGATATTAATATAAATGGAGAATTATTAAAATGTATATCTGTATCTAATGAATATAATCAGGGAGATTGTGTAAAAATATGTATTGATAGAAAGAATATAGTATTTTTCCAACTATAAAAAATGTATATAATAAAAAGTCATTATGTATAAATTAGATGATATAATTAAAATTTAATTATATATATAGAGAGAAATTTATGGTACTATATTATATGTAGTTATAATTTATGGGATATAACAGTTGTGAAAATAGTATTAAAATTTATTAGACTGTTTAGAGGGTTACTTATATGCTTATTATTTAGTATATAAAAATACTTTGGAAATAGAATGTATTTAAATTAAGATCAGGAGAAATATATATATTAACTGAGTGAATTTTATATATTTTTTTGGATAACTTAAATCTATATAACTAAATATGTGGAGGACGTAATATGAAGAAAAAAGGTTTTAAGTTACCGACAGCATATAGCATATTATTAATTATTACGATTGTAATAGCTATAATAACTCAGTTTTTACCTGGAGTGAAACCTGCAAAACTTTCAGATGTTATAATGGCACCTATAAATGGATTAAAAGATGCTATAGATATATCTTTATATGTACTTTTAATGGGTGGATTCTTAGGTGTTGTAACAAAAACCGGGGCTCTTGATGCAGGGATAGGAGCAGTTGTTAAAAAGCTAAATGGGAAAGAGTTGTTACTAATACCTATACTTATGTTTATATTCTCCCTAGGTGGTACTAGTTACGGTATGTCAGAGGAGACACTAGCATTTTATGCATTAGTTACAGTAACAATGATGGCTGCAGGATTTGATTCATTAACAGCAGTAGCAACGATAGCTTTAGGAGCTGGTAGTGGAGTTTTAGGTTCTACAGTAAATCCTTTTTTAGTATCTACAAGTATAGATTCTTTAAAAGGAGTTGGAATAGTAGCTAATCAAGCTGTAGTTATAGGAATTGGTGTAGCATTATGGCTATCATCATTACTTATATCTATATTTTTTGTAATGAATTATGCTAAAAAAGTTAAAAATGATAAAGAAGCTTCAATTTTATCTCAAAGAGAATATGAGAATGCAAAAGAAGCATTTATGGATAATAATGAAGAAATAATAGAGTTTACTCCTAAAAGGAAAGTTGTAGTATGGCTATTTGCCATATCTTTTATAGTTATGATACTAGGAGTAATACCTTGGGAGAGATTTGGAATAACTATATTTAAAGGAACTTCATTTTTAACAGGAGAACCTCTTGGTAATTGGTGGTTCTCAGAGCTTGCTATTTGGTTTACATTAATGGCGATTATAATAGGTATAGCTTATGGATTTAATGAAAAGGAAATAGTATCAGCAATAATAGATGGTGCAGCTGAAATGGTTGGCGTAGCGCTTATAATAGGTATATCAAGAGGTGTATCATTTATTATGTCAGCAACTAATCTAGATGTATATGTATTAAATAAAGCATCTACAGCGCTTACTGGAATGTCTCCTATACTATTTACTAATATGGCATTTTTAATATACATAACACTATCATTTTTAATTCCATCAACTTCAGGACTTGCAAGTTTATCAATGCCAATATTTGGGCCTCTTGCTCAAACCTTAGGATTTGCCCCTGAAATAGTTGTATCTATATTAAGTGCAGGTAGTGGTCTTGTAAATTTAATAACACCAACATCTGGAGTGATTATGGGTGGACTAGCTATTTCAAAGGTTGAATATACTACATGGGTAAGATTTGTAACTAAAATAGTTGTATGTATATATATATCTTCAGCTATCATACTATCAATTGGCATGATGCTTATAAAATAGTAGAGCAATCTTTTATTGTTTATATAAAAAAGAGTCTTTTTAATAAAAGCTTATTAAATTTTAATAAGTTATAGTAAAAATAACAAAAACACCTAAAAATTTTAATCAAAAAAATTTTTAGGTGTTTTTTCTATATATTTTTTATAAAAACCTATTGATTTTTAGGCGGATTTTTCTGAGGATATGCATTTTTACTATTTATAACTCTAAAATTTAATATATCTGTGGTTTCACTGTCAGTACTTTCATTAACTTTTATATTATCAAATATTTCACGGTATTGATCATCATGATTATTTAGAAAGATTAACTCATCATTAGTTTTCTTTTTCATAATAAATCTCCTTTATAATGTGTTATATAAAATAGTATCTGTTAAAACTAATTTTATATGTATATCAAGTATAAATTTAGGTTACTATATTTTATTTACTTAGATTCATATTTCAAAGTATAACCATTTGTAGTTTTTATAATAGTTCCATTATTTAATAATTTACCTATAATTATCTTAGCTAAATGAGATGGCTCTTTAATAATTAATTTGTGTTTACTATAAAATAGAGAAGATTTAACATTAGCAAGTTCATTTTCTATATCTTTTCTAGATAAAGTTTTATTTTGTTTAAAAGATTTAATAACAATTTTTTCACTTTTTTTATAAAGGCTATCTAACAATTCTTTTTCCTTACTTTGTTCTTTTTTCATACCCCATATGTATATTATGACAGTAGCAATAGCAAATAAAAGTATGTAAAATAGAGAGCTTAACATCTTACTTGCCTCCTTTTTTAAACTTTACAAATCTATTACTTTCAAGTATTGTGATAAATTCAATTAATCTTTCAATTAAAGGTTCAGCATCATCTCCAAAGTGTCTTTTAATATCTTTAGATAGTTCGTAGACTGATTTATTATCATTTATACACTTCCACACAAAGCTTCCATGCATATCAAGTTTTATATAGCTTTTATGAGGAACTTTAAAAGTTTTTTGAGCTATCTTATCAAATAAACTATTTCGAGTGATTTCTAAAGTAATAATACCAAAGCTATCTTCAAGGCATTTTATATCTTTATTTTTTATAGGAATAAAATCTAAATAATTTTTAACTTTCTTACTCATAAAACCCTCCAAGAGATAAAAATTAAGGGAGTGTATTTTAAGACAACTCCCTTAATTAACTATATTATTTATTAACTAGCTTTATTCTTATCTTTATACCAAATAGTGAACTTAAATAAAGTAAGTATTAATAATGCAAAGAATATTATAGAACCTATTTGACCTAGGTTAATAAAACCAGATAAGTTTATAATGTCTGCTAGAGAGCTTTCTCCAATTTTTATAACTGCGAATATAGCAAGTAATACACCTACTAAACCTTCACCTGCTATAAGACCTGAAGTATATAAAATTCCTCTATCAATTTGTTCTTTTTTAACTTTTTCAGATACATTTTTTCTATTTTCAAGGAATAATCTTATAACTCCACCAAACATTATACCAGCGCTTAAGTGGATTGGAAGATATAGACCAACTGCAAATGGAAGTACAGGTATACCTATTATCTCAACAGCTATAGCAATACCAGCACCTGCAAATATTAATGGCCAAGGAAGATTTCCTTCCATAACACCTTCAACAACTAACTTCATAAGTGTAGCTTGAGGAGCAGGTATATCTTTTGAACCAAATCCCCAGGCAGCATTTAAAAGGTATAAAACTGCACCTATAGTTAAAGCAGCTACCAAAACTCCTATAAGTTCTCCTAATTGTTGCTTTCTAGGAGTAGCACCAACAATATAACCCGTTTTTAAGTCTTGAGAAGTATCTCCTGCAATTGCAGCTATTATACATATAACAGAACCTATTGCTATAGAACCCATCATACCATCTTGGCCAACCATACCAGTTGATTTTAAAGCTAATGTACTTATTAATAAAGTAGCTATAGCCATACCAGAAACTGGGTTATTACTACTACCAACTAAACCAACAAGTCTTGAAGAAACTGTTGAAAAGAAGAAACCAAATATAGCTATTAAAAGAGCACCAACAAAATTAACTGGAATAGAAGGTATTAGCCATATAGCAATAACTACAGTTAATGAACCTAATAAAACAACTTTCATAGACATATCTTGATCAGTTCTTAATGTGGAGTTAGATTTATCAATATTAGAATAATCTTTCATTGCTTTAGCAAAAGTATTAACTATTAAAGGAAGAGATTTAATTAAACTTATTATACCGCCACACGCAACAGCACCTGCACCGATATATCTTATATAGTTATCCCAAATTCCCCAAAAATCTAATTCACTTATAGGAACAGTTCCAGGATAAAGTATTGTATCTGCTCCAAATAGTCCAAATAATGGTATTAAAGCTATCCAACCAACTAGAGCACCTGAAAACATATAGCTCGATATTTTATATCCACATATATAACCAACACCAAGTAGTGCTGGAAGAACATCTATACCAAATGCAGCATTGGAATATCCTGGTATGTCCCATTCTATTTCACTCGGGAATAATTTAAGACCATCAGCTATAAATTTGTAAACTGCTGCAATTCCAAGACCAGCAAAAACTACAGAAGCTTTAGAGCCACCCTCTTCACCAGCAAGCAAAACCTCAGCACAAGCTGTTCCTTCTGGGTATGGAAGTACTCCATGTTCTTTAACTATAAGTGCTTTTCTTAGAGGTATCATAAATAATACTCCAAGTAAGCCACCACATAAAGCTATAAGTGCAATTTTTAATAAACTAGGACTTCCAATTCCCCAATCTTTCATCCATATAAACATTGCAGGTAATGTAAATATAGCGCCTGCAGCTAATGATTCACCAGCTGAACCTATAGTTTGAACTAAGTTGTTTTCAAGTATAGAGTCTCTTTTTAATATAACCCTTAAAACACCCATTGATATAACTGCTGCAGGGATAGATGCACTAACTGTCATCCCAACCCTAAGGCCTAAGTAGGCATTAGCGGCACCAAATATAACTGCTAACAAACATCCTAAAATTATAGATGTAGCTGTAAACTCAGGAACTATTTTATTAGAGGGTATAAAGGGTTTGAACTCTTTTTGATTATCCATAATAGAACCTCCTTTTAATATTTGTATAATTTTGTTATGTAGGATTAGATAATTAATTGTATGTTTGCTAAATTATATATATACATAAAGGGCTAGTACTTATTTTAAGGCAATAAAAATAAATTTTTATATATTATAAACAGGGAAAATACTATGAAAATAATAAAAATAGTTATATAAATTACTAAAAGATACTGTATATACAAAAATAAAGGATATTTTATGTATTATCGTAGAGAAAAGGAAATACTAATGACGATATTAATTAAGAAAAAATACATATTTCGTCTTAAAATTTCATAAAAATATCATTACCATCATAAAATAAAAATTTATGCTAAAAGCATTGGAATAACTAGATTTAAAGATTTCCTGGGTAATGATATTTCCTTAGAAATATTTAATAAAAATATACAAATGATTTAATAAAAAGTATATATACATTAAGCTAGAACGATATAAAAATACATATAGGTGAAAATATTATTTATATGGGATAAAATTTATTAAAGGATAATAGTAATTGAAATATTAAAAAGATTTAAGAATAATTTATGTGGAGATTTTAATAATGATAAACAGATTCAATATTAAGAAGATAAAAGAAAAGTAACTAATTCTAAACCTAAATATGTAAATAGAATATTAAATAATAAAATTATAAATTTATCATATGACCTTAATGGATATTTTAAGAGTAATTAAAGTATGTAAGAAATTATATTAATTTTAAAAATAGAATTAATATAATTTCCATACTTACTTTATTTTTTATATACTGAGGTATTATAAAATATATATGCTGTGGATAATTTGTAACCTCATAATTGTTTTGAGAAACGGATGTATCTGTATCGGGAGGAAAGATATATCGTTGGCGAAATAAAATGTTTTGCCGACATGTCTCTCGAACAAAGTGAATTTTTTTACAATATAATATTATAAATTTAGTACTCAAGCAGCTGAACAACGGATCCTAAATCTAATAATTTATCATTACTTAAAGAAACTAATTTTTTATTTTTACTTTCAACAAAATCTAGTATTTTGTCATAATCAGGGTGATTTTTTATATTTCCAAGGAAAACCAATTCATTATTTGAGCTTAAAAAGCTACATCCACCTATAAAACCATAATTTAACTCAAATAAGTCAATATGTCCTTTTTCTATAAGTAAACAATCTATACCGTGTTTTATAACTTCCTTATATATACCTTCATCTGAAGTAATCAAAGAATTATCATCAACTATACATATAGAACACTTACAATATCCTTGAGATACATTTATTTTTTTTATGTTATTTTTTTCTAGATAACTAAGTATTACTTTATCTGTATACTTAAAGTTGTGTATAGCAAAGTTTTTAAGAATTACTATATTATAATGTATATTGTATGGATATTTATTTTTTATAATAGAATCTCCACATATTACATTAAAGCCATAAGGCTTTAAAATATTTTTATAATAATCATATACATTAGGAGCAACTACTATATTATTATCATTTAATTTACATACACTTATATCTGGATGATATTTAATGGCTTCGTAGGTACCACTACAACAAGTAGATTTTATTATATTTACCCCCATATTATTTAGATTGGTTTCCATGTTTTTAGGAATTCTTTTATCAACTATTGCAAGCTGTAGTTTATTATTTACTATAAATGAATTTTTTGCAAAGTTCATTGTTTATCTCCTTATAATTTAATACATAATTTATTATATAAAGTTTTGTTATTTTTTCAAGTTAGTTATATAAAATATGACTTTAATATAGAAATAGTATTTAGAAAATAAATAATTTAATATATTGACTATTTTAAATCAAAATTTATATATAAGTAACATACTAAAGTTTAATTAATGCTAGTAGATGATTTTTTGTAAATTGAAATTTTTTTTAGAACAAATGGTAAAAAAAGTGGTAAAATATATTTATACATAATATAATATTTTAAGGCAAAATAAATATAGAAAATATTCTACATACATATAACAAAAAATGAAAAATACTAAAATATAATATATGAAATTTATATATAAAGTAAATTTCATATATTATATAGTATGAATATTTACTTTTTATATGGAATAT
>CALFLM010000090.1 GCA_937880075.1 uncultured Romboutsia sp.
TTAAGCTCACGTCCTTGTACACTAGTAATCCTATCTAAATTTTCTCTTCTTTTTTATGAAATAATTTAGATATCTCAAATCTCTTAGTTCTTTCTTCAAGAGGGATCTTACTATTATTTCATTTTATACAGCTACGCTTGAATTCACAACAACTGCAATCTTCACAAGTAACACATCACTTCACTTTTATATCCAGTTTTTGATTTTCTATTTTTAATGTTAGTAGCATATAGTTTTTTTATTGTTTTTACAAATGTAATAATCTTCTTTTGGATTGTAACTCATATTGTCATAACGACCAATATCATTTTTATATTTCTTTGTTTTACTAGTTTCATAATTAGAAGGTTTAATAAAAGAAAGTTGATTATTATTTTCAAGAAACATATAATTCTCCTCACTTTCATACCCAGCATCAGCTACTATTTTAGGATATTTAAACTTAGTGTATTCTTCTATAGATTTTAAAAATGGTATTAATGTTGTAGTATCTGTAGGTTGGTAACCTGAAGTTACCCACACTACATACTCAGAGTCGACACCAATTTGAATATTATGTGCAGGTTTAAGTTGACCATTTTTCATATGATCTTCTTTCATTCTCATAAATGTCGCATCTTCATCAGTTTTAGAATAACTATTGCGTTTACCCATTATATAAAGGTCTTTATTGTATCTTTTTAACCTATCAATATAGCTATTTAATTGCTCAATAGATTTTTTGATAGAGGTCTTTCTCTTTCCTTTACAGTAAACAAAAACTATATCTTCTTCCTTTTCCACTTTTTTAAGTTTCTTTAGTAACTTTTTCAAATGATACATTTTTATTGTATTTTTATAAATAACCTTAATATTAAAGTCTTGTTCACACTTTAAAACAAAATTAGATATTTTATTTAGCATTTTAGAAATATTTTTTTCTATAAATTCTCTCCAAATAAAAGTATATATATTAGCTACAGACTCAATTTTAGTTTCATCAATAAATAGTGTATCTTTAGAAATTTCGTTATTATTACATAGATAATTTGTAAATTGAGCCATTATATCTTCACTTATTTTAGCAAAATGACTGCTTCTAAATCGAGAATTTTTTGAGTGGTCTAAAGCAGATGCTCCGCCTAATAGATACATAAAGTTAATATCTCTTTTGCAAGCTTTTTCTATTTCTCTAGAAGAATAAATACGATTCATATTTGCATAAATTATAATCTTCAACATTTGCCTTGGGGTTATTGTATTTCCTCTAATACGAAAATAAGTCTTGTATAATTATTCTAAGTTCATCTCCTCAATAATTTGACTTAATAACCTCACAGAATCATTTTTTTGAATTAGATAATAAATTTCTAGAGGTAATTTTAATTGATAATTATCACCATATTTAGTATAATCAACTTGTGTAATGTTTTCTTTTTCATACAAATATTATACAAAAATCCCAATCTCTTTTGAACTTGGGATTTATTTTTTTAAGAAGAAAGGGCGTCTCCCTATTTTTTAGTGAGACAGCCCCTTTTTAATTTAAGATATTTTAAAATGCGCCATTAACTTTTGGTGTTCTTTTTCTCTTTACCATATCATCATCTATATTTAAATTTTTTTCATTTTCTTCTTTTTTTCTTTTCTTCTTTAAAAATTCTATAGCCTCAGCTAATAATGTAAAATTCCCTCCAGTTGAAATAACCTCATTTATATTGTCAGTTGTTTCACCCATACTAATCTACCTCTTTCATTTGATATTTACTAATTTTCATTAATATATATTTATAAAATATTACATAAAAAATATATATAATATTTTTACAATAATATTATATATTAAAAAGATTAACTACAGGTGAATTTAAAATGAATTTCTAGTGAATTTTACATTAAGTTTTATCTTTTAGTGTATCTTAAAATTACTATTCCACTTTCAACTATGTATTCTTCTAAATGTAGATCTATTTTAGGATTATTTTCTAAAAATAATGGCCTACCCTTACCTAATATTGTTGGTATTATACCTATTATATATTCATCTATAATATCAGCCTTTATAAAGTTGTCTACAAGACCTCCTCCTCCAAATAAAAATATGCCTTTACCGTCTAATTTTCTTTCTTCTTCTATAACCTTTACTATATCACCACTTATAAAATGTACATTATCGTAATCTTCTATTTCTTTAGAAGTCGCTACATATACCTTCTTATTCTTATAGTCATTGTGCATATTTTGGTCATAGCATTTTTTGCCCATAACTACAACACCTATATCTTCTAAAAACTTATTAAAATCCAACCTATTTGTAGTATCTAATTTATTATCTCCATCTCCTACTATCCAATCATATCCACCATCTTCACTTGCTATGTATCCATCAAGGCTTATTGCTAAATTTAATATTATTTTTCTACTCATTTTTATTCTCCTGTCTCTACTTAAATTATGTATTGTTAATAATGTAAACAGTATGTTATATAATTTATATTCTTATTACAAAACATATTAAAGGATACTTTTTAGTTATACACTTTTAAATTAACTTATAAACATTAACTAAAAATAAAAGAGTGTAGACTTTTTCTACACTCTAATTCTCAATTTATTTATCTAATATATCATTTAAAGCCTCATATGAAAAATCAATTATCTCTGCACAACCTACTTTACTTCTCTTAAGGTCTACACATATTTCAGAATTAAACTTTTCTCTTACTCTACTCATTAATTCTCTAGCATAACCTCTAGCTTCATTTGCTTGTCCATTACTTTCTCTTCCTTTTATATATCCTACTATCATAGCTGCCGCATTTACAGCGCCACATAAACTTCCTACTGTCATTCCAGTACCCATTCCACTACCTAGTGATACTGGTATATTTGTGTTGTGTTCTTCGTTATATGATTTTATTAATGCTTCTGCACAATTATATCCTTGGCTATGGTAAACTGATGGTTTTGTCATTTCAATCTCCTTTCTCAATATATATTTTTATTATTTATAATATCCCTATTATGCACTTACTTCTGTAACTATATCACATAAGCTAAAGTTATCATGTATTAATAGTAATTTAAAGTCTACATTATAATTATACTATTTTAATATAGAAATAATAAAGTTACAGTATATATACATTTTTTGTAAAAAACAAAGGATATGACATTATATGCCATATCCTTATATCTATCTATTATTTCTAATTTCTTTTTGAATCTTTTTTAAAGCTTTCTTAGATCCTCTAGCTATATCTTTTTCTAGTTTTCGTTTGTCATAGCTTGTAAACAATGTACTTAAATCATACCCTATAGGATATAAATCCTTAGCTTTTAAACTCAGTTCTATTCTTTTAATATTTACTTTTACAAATTCCTCTTTGTAAAGAACTTCTACATTATTGTATTTATCAATAGTTTTATAAACTATTCCATAATCATCATAGTCTAGTAATTTAACCTTATCTCCTGTCTCTAAATTAGGTAAATCTTTTAAAACTTCTACATCTTCTATCGGTTTTATAGATATTTTAGACTCACTTATTAAATCAAAATTATAATTTTTCTCACTCATATAATTTCTAGCTTTATTTAAAACTTTATCCTTAATACCCATCTTTTTAGAAATAAATAATGCATTACTATCTTCAGATTTACCTATAGTAAGCTTATACATAGGTTCTAGAGTATCTTTATCAAACATCATACCTGCATTTTCAAAATGAGGATGATTAGTTGCAAACTTCTTTATTTCTCCGTAGTGAGTAGAAGCTACTATTATACATCCCATTTTATAAAATTCTTCTAATATTGCTATGGCTAAACTTGCACCTTCATTAGGTTCTGTTCCTGATCCTATTTCATCAAATAATACTAATGTTTTATTATTAGATCTACTCATTATATCTGCAATATTTTTTATATGAGATGAAAAAGTACTTAAAGCATTTTCTATACTTTGGTTATCACCTATATCAACAAATACTTTTTCAAATACACTAATTTCTGTATCTTCACTTGCACATATATCAAAACCACTTTGAGTCATAAGTGTTAATAACCCTACTGTTTTTAACGTTACAGTTTTTCCACCAGCGTTTGGACCTGTTATTATTAAACTTCTGTATTCTTTTCCTACTTCAAAATTAAGTGGTACTACATTTCCTGTAAGTAACGGATGTTTTCCATTTACTATTTTTATATATCCATTGTTATTTAACTTTGGTGTTACTGCCTTATTTGCCTGGCTATATTTAGCTTTCGCAAATACCATATCATATTCTGATATTATTTCCATATTTAACTTTATATTTTGTATCTTTTCATATATAAGCTCTGTTAAATATGAAAGTATCTTATACTCTTCTACTGCTTCTTCTGATTTTAAAGTGATAAGTTCTAAGCTATACTTTGATATGCTACTTGGCTCTATAAATACAGTAGTTCCTTTTGCCGAAGTATCTAGTACTATTCCATCTACTTCATTTTTATAAGAAGCTTTTATTGGTATTACATATCTATCATCTCTTTTACTAATGATAAATTCTTGAATATATTTTTTATTAACACTAGATGTTATGAATTTATTTAATCTCTCTTTAATTCTTCCTTCTGTTATTTCTATACTTCTTCTGATTTTTTTTAATTCTTTACTAGCTTCTGAATCTACTTTATTGTTTTTTATACAATATTTTATTTCTTCTTCTATGTTTATACACTCACAAATATTTAGTGCATACGAACTAAGTTTAGGCGAATAAAACTCTTTATCTTTCATAAATGATTTTATTTTTCTACAACCTCTTAAAAAATCTTCTACAGAAATAAGTTCATTTGGCTCTAGTATCATACCTTTTTCCACTTTTTCTATAATAGGATTTATATTAAATAATCCTTCTAGTGGTATATGGTTGCTATTTTCTAATATTTTTCTTGCTTCTTTATTTTCATTTAACCTTCTTTTTACTATATTAAAATTACCACTTGGATTAGTTTTATCTATAAGTTCTTTTCCTAGTGAACTTACACAAAAATTTTTTATTAATTCTTTTACTTCATTTAGTTGTAATTTTTCAAATGTATTTATATTCATACTTTTCTCCTTTATTTATCAGTCTATTGTTAATATTAAAGACTTCTTGATAAATAAGGATTACTACTTTTAGAGACTCCTTATTTATTAAGAAGTCCTACTACGGTCTCACTATATTTAAATTTTTTCAAAAAATTCTCTCCTTCCAATTAAATATGTTTCTATTTTATTATCCCATATAAATTTACGCTTTTCAAATATTTATTAAATTTTTCTTATAATTCAACATTAATTTAAAACATAGCCATTTTAATTATTCATTTGACTTTAATGCATCAATCATATCAACCTTTTTTAATTTAATATGCATCATAACCATAACTATCGTCGAGAAAAATATAGTTATAAATGCTGATAATAAATAACCTTTTATATATATATTTGGATACATCATAATATTATCAGTTTCTGATGTATAAAGTATAAATGTATGTAACAGCTTACCTAAGAAAGATCCTGCTAATACACCTAATAATGTAAGAATGATATTCTCTCTTAGTATATACATAGTAACTTCATTATCATAAAAACCAAGTACTTTTATAGTAGATAGCTCTCTTATTCTTTCTGACACGTTTACATTGTTTAAATTATATAAAACTACAAAAGCAAGAGAACCAGAAGCTATTATTATCACTAGCATAACCATATCTAAGTTTGCACTAGATTCTTCACTTGATTTTTTAATATCAGACATCAAAGTTATATTTATAACATTATCACAATTCATAATCTTATCTGATATTTCTTCCTTATTTATTTTGTTAGTATCAAAGTTTAAAAGCTCCATATTATACTCTGGCTTTTTGCAAAAAGTCTTTTCATAATATGATGGTGACATATACATATAATGTGCAAAATAATTTTCACATATATTATCAACTCTAACGTTATAAGGATTATTCTCTTCATCATTTACTTTTATTGTATCACCAACTGATGCACCTAAAAGTTTCGCTAATTTTTCAGTTATAATAACACCATTATCTGATATTTTATATTCTTTTTCAGATTCTCTATCATTTAATAATACAAAATCATTAATTTTATCTATATCTTTTGGTACATACATAGTAACACTTTGTTTATTCATATTTTCTTTGCTAAAAGTTACTGATTCTTGATGTATACCTAAATTACTTTCATAACCTTTTAGATTATTTAAAGTATTGTTATACTCTTTTATTTCTTTATTGTCAGAACTATCATTAAAGATTACCATAGCATCATATTTCCATAGTTTATTAAATTGCTTTTCTAACATACCATTATTAGAATCTTGAAGTCCAAATCCTGTAACAAGCATTGCCATACATCCTGCAATACCAAATACAGTCATTATCATACGTTGCTTGTATCTAAATATATTTCTAAAAGTAACTTTTTGATTAAAGTTTAATCTATTCCATAAAGGCGTAATTCTTTCTAGTAATATTTTTTTCCCTATCTTAGGAGCTTTTGCTCTCATCAGATTTGATGGAGTACTTTTTAGTTCAACTCTTAGTACATATAATGCTGCTCCAACTGTACATAGTATTGAAATTACTATAGACTGAATCACATAAGATGGATAATAATATATAGTTAAACTTGGTAAATTATATAAGCTACCATAAGAGGTATTTATTATTTGTGGAAGTATATTACATCCAATAAGTATTCCTATAACACTTCCTATAATACTTGCTAAAGATGCATATACTACAAACTTTATAGATATTTCTAAATCATTATATCCTAATGCTTTAAGAATTCCTATTTCTCCTCTATTTTCCTCTACCATTCTAGTCATAGTTGTTAAACAAATTAATACTGCTATTAAAAAGAAAAATACAGGAAATACTGAAGCTATGCTATCTAAACTATTAATAGAATCTTTTAATCCTGAATATCCTATATTATCAGTTCTATCAAAAAAGTAGTACTTTCCTTCTATACTATCAACATTCTCTTGTTCTTTTTTTATTTTCTCTTTAGCATCTAATAGCTTTTGAATATTTGCTTTAATTTCTGTTTCACCATTATCTAAGGTTTGTTGTGAAATTTCTAGTTGATCTTTAGCTTTAGCTAAATCTGATTTTCCTTGTATCTTACCATATTCAAGTTCTTTTTCACCTTTAGCTAGTTCTAATTTAGCACTTTCTAACTGATTTTGACCTTCTTGTAGTTGTATTTCGCCATCATTAATAACTGCTAGTTTCTCTTCGTACTGTTTTTTGCCTTGTTGATATTGAGTTATTAAAGGTAATATATTTCCAGTACTATCTTCTATATTATCTATATTTTGATCTGGGTCTATTCCTTGAGCTAAAAGTGCTTGTTTAGTATTATCAAGTAAAATTTTTGCCTCTTCTAACTTGTCTTTACCAATATTTAAATTTTCCTTTTGCTTATCAAGTTCTTCTTGTACTTTTACTAGCTCTTTTTTTCCATTTGAAATCCTTAGTTCTCCAGCTTTAATTTCTTCTTCATATGACTTTAACCCTTGTTCATATTGGTTTTTACCTTGTTGTAACTTTTCTTTTCCAGATGCTATTTCTTTTTGTGCCGATAAAAACTTATTTTCATTTTCTTCTATTTCAGCATAGGCTTTATCTAGTTCTTCTTGTGCAGTGGCTTTGATCTCTTTAACTCTATCTATTTTTCTATCTGAATATAAGTTTTCAAGATACTTATTATTTTTTTCCATTATGTCTTTATACTCATCACTATAAGCTTCAAGACCTTGAACATTTTTAAATCTAACATATATTTCTGTATAAACATCCATAGATATGTCATTTTTATTTAATACTGCAAAATAATCAATGCTACCTTTACCTACCGTAGTAGTTCCTCTTGATTCTTTTTCCATATACATTGGATTTTTTACAATACCAACAACTTTAAATGTTTTTTTATTGAAAGATTTAATTATATCTTCATCAGATTCAATTGTGTAACTATCTCCAATTTTTAAGTTTTTATTATTCTTTAATGCTTGTTCATCCAGTGCTATCTCTCCACTATTTTTAGGTAATCTACCATCAACTACAATGAATTCATTTATATTATTATTTTTATCATATTCCATAAATTTTACTACACTATTTATATTTTCAAGGTTTGTATCTATAGTGTGTGTAGGATAAAAATCTAGTATCTTATCATTATTTTTAAGTAAATCTAAATCCTTATCAGTTAAACCTAGTGTTGATACTATTTTACTATCCATAAGGTTTTGGTTTTTATAAAGCTCATTTACAGCTTTATTCATATCAGGACCTGATGATTTTATTCCAGAGTAAAAAGCCACTCCTAAAAGGATAATAACTAATATTGAAACAAATCTAGCCTTTGATGATAATATTTCTCTTGTAATAGATTTTTTATATGCTTTATATCTCATAATACTACACCTCTACCACTCAATATGTTCAATTGAAAGTGGATTTTTATTTACTTCAATACTTCTAACTTTTGCATCATTAATTTTTATAACTCTATCTGCCATTTGAGCGATTGCAGAGTTATGTGTAATAACTATAACTGTTGTTCCTGTATTTCTACAAGTATCTTGTAGTGTTTTTAAAACTTGCTTACCTGTATTGTAATCAAGTGCACCAGTTGGTTCATCACAAAGTAGTAACTTAGGATTTTTTGCAATAGCTCTTGCTATAGACACCCTTTGTTGCTCCCCTCCTGATAATTGAGAAGGAAAGTTATCCTTTCTCTTTTCAAGACCTACTAAATTTAGTGTCTTATCTACATCTAATGAATTTTTAGAAATTTGTGTAGCTAATTCTACATTTTCTTTTGCAGTTAGATTTTGTACTAGATTATAAAATTGGAATACAAAACCTACATCGTGTCTTCTATATTTTGTAAGTTGCTTGTTATTAAACTTTGATATATCGGTTTTATCAATTATTATCTTACCTTCATCACAAGTATCCATACCTCCAAGAATGTTTAATACAGTTGATTTTCCTGCACCACTTGGTCCTAAAATTACAACAAACTCACCTTTTTCAATCGAAAAATTAATTCCATTATTTGCTAAAACAATATTTTCTCCCACTTTGTACCTCTTATATATATCAATAACTTCTATATATGCCATACTCAGCCTCCTTATATACGTATTTTAATAAATATATCTTTATTAAATAGACACACTGTGTATTTAATACTATAATACAGTATAAATAATTATAAAGTATTAAACAATAATCATATAAAATAACTTAATCAATTCTTCTAACTCTTTAGATAAAGTTTTTTA
The DNA here is from genome assembly GCA_937880075.1 of uncultured Romboutsia sp. Classification (GTDB taxonomy): domain Bacteria; phylum Bacillota; class Clostridia; order Peptostreptococcales; family Peptostreptococcaceae; genus Romboutsia. The sequence goes on from CALFLM010000090.1 coordinate 9,342, forward strand.
AAGTTCAAAATTAGTATCCATTAAAGCTCTTTCTATCTTAGTTTCAACTAATTTTTTCTTTTGTTCAATTAATAGTAAAAATTTTTGCTAAATAAAAATAAAGCAAGATAATTATTTAATAAATATCTTGCCTTATTTTTATTTAATATCTATGCTATTTTATAGTCTTCTTTCTTAAGAAGCTTAGCAGCTTCTTTGTCTAATATTAAAATTATATCACTATGAAACTGCAATATAGATGCTGGTACTTCAGGTACTACTTTTCCATATACAGTATTGTAAATAGCTTTAGCTTTATTTTCTCCTGTTGCTATTAACATTATCTTTTTACTTTTAAATATAGATCCTACCCCCATTGTTATGGCTTTTTTAGGAACATCTTCTATGTTATCAAAGAATCTTGAGTTTGCTTCTATTGTGGAATCTTCTAACTCAACTAAATGAGTTCCCTTTTCAAAATTTATTGTTGGCTCATTAAATCCTATATGTGCATTATTTCCTATTCCTAATACTTGTATATCTATACCACCAGCTTCTTTAATAAGCTCATCATATCTTTTACATTCAGCATCAACATCATCTGTCATACCATTTGGTATGTGTACATTTTTATGATTTATATTTATATGGTTAAATAAATTTTTATACATAAAATAATGGTAACTTTGGTCATTGTCTTTAGGTAAGTTATAGTATTCATCTAAATTAAATGTTCTTACTTCTGAAAAATCAATATCCCCTTTTTTATTAAGACTTACTAAATTTTCATACATTCCTATCGGTGTAGAACCTGTTGCAAGACCTAAAACTGAGTTTGGCTTTAAAGTTACTTGACTTAATATCATTTGTGCAGCTTTTTTGCTTACTTCTTCATAATTTTCACAAACTATTATTCTCATATAATTCCCCCAAAATTAATTTATCTTATTGTATGTTATATTGCCTTCTACTATAGTAGCTAAACAATCCATATTATCATTAAATATAGCTATATCTGCATCTTTTCCTATTTCTAAACTTCCCTTTTTATCATCTACTTTTATTGATTTTGCAGGATTTAAAGATGCTAAGTTTATTGCTTCATATATATTTAAATTTGTATTTTCTTTAAAATTGTATACTGCTTTATTTAAAGTTAGTACACTTCCTGCTAAACTTCCACTTGCTATTCTTGCTGAGTTATTTTTAACGTATACAGTTTGGCCACCTAAATCATACTCTCCATCAGGCATACATCCTGCTCTCATAGAATCTGTAATTAATATTAATTTATCTTTTCCTTTGCTATCAATTACAAATTGGAATAATTCAGGATTTATATGAATTTTATCTGCTATTAATTCACAGTACATATCTGACATTAAGCCTAATCCAACAACTCCTGGGTTTCTATGATTTAAAGGAGTCATGCCATTAAATAAATGTGTTATATTAGTTACTCCTAAATCTTTAGCTTCTTTTCCAATACTATAGCTAGCATCACTATGACATATTGATAAAACTATATCTGTTTCTTTTTTTACTTTTTTTATGAATTCAAAATTTTTATCCAGTTCTGGTGAATATGATATTATTTTTATAATATCTGTGTAATCTTTTATAAAATCAAAACTTGGACTGTATATATATTTAGAATTTTGTGCACCTTTATATTTTTCATTGATAAAAGGTCCTTCCATGTGTGCACCTAATACTTTTGCACCTTTAATACTTTTACTTTTAGCTTTTATTATATTATCAAAAGCTTTGTAAATTCTTTTAGGTGACATAGTCATTGTAGTCGGTAGGAAAGATGTAACTCCAGTTTCTACTAATCCTTTACTTATAATCTCTACTGCATTTTCATCTTCATCCATAGCATCAAATCCCTTACATCCATGTATATGTATATCTATAAGCCCTGGACATACATAGTTTCTTTGTGCATCTATAACCTCACAATTAGTTGGCACTTCATCACATATATCTATTATCTTTTTGTCAAATACTATTACTTTATTTTCTACAACACCATTTTTTAAAACAATTTTGCCATTTATAACTGCTTTCACATTATTTCCCCCTATTCAGTAATCATAATTTGGCACTGATGCTTATCACTTGTAAAAATTTATATAGTATACTCTAATATGCTTTGATTATGAGTGTATACTTTTATATCAAATTTTAAAGCAAGTGAATTTATATCTAATATTTTTAAGTTTGCAAAGCTCTCTTTCTGGCATTAAACTTACACCTTCTACAAGTTCTTTACTTTATATCATATCTTTAATTATTTGATAAAGCTAAATATAAATCGCTATATCTAAATTTTTATCTACTATTTTCATTTTTCATCATTTTCATTGTTTTTATATTTGACTATGCCATTTAGTATATACCAATATAGTAATTTAAACTTTTTCCTAAATCAACTTATTGTTTAATTATATAGGTTTATTTTAAATTTTATTCCTATTAGAAATCATTCTTCTTTATCTATATAAATTTATAAAAATAAAAACCTAGTAAATATTATAAAAATTTTCCTAGGTTCTTTAATTCTATATTATAATTAAACTGTTTATTTTATTTTTCATTACTTAAATTTTATAATCTTATAGTTTATAATTTACTCTATTTTCTTTAGCTTTTTTAGTTAAGTATATACATATTCCTAAAAAAGTAATAATTTCTGTAAAAGGTACTACAAGCCATAGGCTATTTCCACCTAAAACAACCGGCATTATAAGTACAAGAATAATATTTAATAAAAACCCTCTTATTATTGATATACTAACAGATATCTTTTCCCTTCCAACTGATTGGAAATAATTACACATTAATATATTAATATTCATAATACAAAATGCACTTAAATACATTCTTATAGATGGTATACCCATGTTTATAATCGACTCATCTGCTTTTACAAAAACTAGTATTACTTCCTTTGTAAAAACAAATACTATAGCAAATAAAATAATTCCCATAGATATTGTTGTATACATTGCATACTTTACTACATTTCTTACTCTCTTAACTTCATCAGCACCATGATTAGTTGCTATAACTGGTTGACTTGCTTGAGCAATACCATTAAACAATGATGTTCCAACAAGTATACAGTTTGAAATTATTCCATATATTACAATTCCATTATCTCCTATATACTTTAAAATTTGTATATTAAATATAAATATTACAAATCCACTTGCCACTTCCATTAAAAAACTTGAACTACCACATGATATTATTTTCTTTATCATGTCAAAAGATATTCCTTTTATACATACCTTTATTCTATTTTCCTTCTTTATAAAATGAGTTAGAAGTACTAAAGATGTTATGAAGCTACCTATAACTGTTGCTATTGCAGCGCCTTTCATACCCATTTGCATTGGAAAAACAAATATATAGTCAAGTACTATGTTAAGCCCTGCTCCAAGTAACACTGCTACCATACATCTATTAGGGTCTTTTCTATTTCTAACTATAGGACCTAAGAAATTAGTACAAATAAATATTGGTGTAGCAAAAACTATATATCTACCATATTCCATAACTAAGTCAATGCTACTTTCATTTGCTCCTAATATATAACTTATTTTTCTTAAGTTAAAACTTGAAACTAATGTTAATATAATTGCAACTAATGATATACATAATATACTTGTTATAAAATATTTTTTCGATTTTTCAGTATTTCCCATACCATCTTCTGTTGACATTAATATACCTGCACCTATTCCAAACATCAATCCTATTCCCATATAAAGAGAATAAAATGGTAAAAATATATTAAGGGCTGATATACCTTCTGCTCCAACTCCTTGGCCAATTATAAGTGTGTCTACTAATATGTAAATTGAATTTACTAAAGTAGAACAAATTGATGGTATTAAGTAATGATAAAAAACTTTCTTTTCGCTGTCTTTTAATAAATTTAGTGATGACATTATAATACCTCCTTTAAAGTTTTACATAAAAAAATCCAAGTAAGTACTGCTAGTGTACCAACTTGGATTATTATTTATTATTTAAATTTAGCTAAAACCATACTCCTAACATACTATATATACACTGCAATATTGCCTATAATCTATAATACGCCATAGGATATGGCTCTTTTATATTTCAAAATTATATCATATACTTTCTATAAATTCAATAAAATTTTTATAAGTTACTAAAAGAATTGTCTTATTTATTTTAAAGCTGGTTTTAACTAGCACAATAGATTAATTAATATCTATACATATTGTAAATCTCATAGTTAAAATATATTTCTCAACTACCCATAGATAGCGAATCAATCTCCTATTTTTTAAGACATTAAATTTTATATTTTCTTAAAATATGGTACAAATTAATACAATAATATATACTAAGAAACTTCTTGGGGGTGACTATATGAAGGAAATGGTCAAAATCTCAGACCTAAATCAAACCTTTTATACAAAAGATGGAGAACTTGAAGTACTAAAAAACATAAACTTCAATCTAATAGAAGGTCAAATTCTAACTCTTCTTGGCCCTAGTGGTTCTGGAAAATCAACAATACTAAATATACTAACTAATCTTTTAAAACCAACTAGTGGAGAAGTAGTTATAAATGGTAAAATGGGATATATGTTTCAAAAAGATCACCTATTAGAGTGGAGAAATATAATAGACAATATAACTATTGGCCTTGAAATTCAAAATAAAAAAACTGATGAAGCAATAAAAAGAGTTGAAAGACTTTTAAAAACTTATGATTTATGGGATTTTAAAAATATGTATCCTAAAGAATTATCAGGTGGTATGAGACAAAGGGTTGCACTTATACGTACACTTGCAGTAGATCCTGATATATTACTCCTTGATGAACCATTTTCAGCTCTTGATTATCAAACAAGGATTTTAGTTAGTGATGATGTTTATAAAATAATAAAAAATGAAGGCAAATCTGCAATACTAGTAACTCATGATATATCAGAAGCTATATCTATGAGTGATAAAGTTGTAGTATTATCAAAAAGACCAGCTTGCGTAAAAAGCGTTCATGAAATAAACCTTGTAACAGAAGGAGAAAAAACACCTCTAAAAACTCGTAAGGTGCCACAATTTCAATACTATTTTGACATTTTATGGAAGGAGTTGGATTCTTATGAAATCAAATAATAACTACTCAGAAGGATATGCCAACTACCTTAAAAATATAAAAAGAGAAAAAGTAAAAGTTTTATTAATTCAAATAGTATTACTGATTGGAATATTAGTGCTATGGGAAATCCTTGCAAACTATGGGATAATACAAACATTTTTATTTAGTAAACCATCTGATATATATAAACTATTTATAAAATATATATCAAACGGTGAACTTATAAAACACGTTGGTATATCAGTATATGAAACAGTACTTGGACTAGTAATAGGTACAGTTTTAGGTATACTCGTTGCAATAGCACTTTGGTGGTCTGAAAAATTATCAAAAATATTAGATCCATTCTTAGTCGTATTAAATGCCCTTCCTAAAACTGCACTTGCTCCTATTATAATTGTTTGGGCTGGTGCTGGAATTCAAGGAATAGTAGTTACTGCAGTTACAATATCAGTTGTTGTTACTATATTATCTGCTTATAACTACTTTATAAATGTAGATGAAGAAAAAATAAAAATGTTAAAAAGCTTTGGAGCCACTAAATCTCAACTATTATTAAAACTTATAATTCCTTCAAATATAGGTAATCTTATAAACCTTACTAAAATAAACATTGGTATGGCATGGGTTGGAGTTATAGTTGGTGAGTTTTTAGTATCTCGTTATGGTTTAGGATATTTAATAGTTTATGGTGGTCAAGTATTTAAACTAGACCTTGTAATGATGGGTGTATTTGTATTAGCATTTTGTGCTTGGATTATGTATGAAATTTTAAATATAGCTGAAAAACTATATAATTCTAGAAAATAGCATATAAAAAGAAACTCTAATTATTCTAGTTTCTTTTTAGAAAATGTTTATAGATTTTTGTAAATAAAATTTTTATAGTTTATATTACTGGAAATTTTAAATTCCAGTAATATTTTTTTATTTTTAAGATATACTAGTACTAAAATTATTCACACAATTATTATGTGTTTAATTTGGTTATTTATAAACTAAATCTTTCATAATTTTAAAAAAATTAATATTGTATAAAATTAGAAATACTTTCTCCAAATATAATTGTGAGCTTTCTTAAAGCAGACTCCCAATTGCTATTTGGAGAGATTCATCTCTCCTTAAAGATATCTAATTTTTTAAGTGCTATTATTTATTAAATTACCTATAAGCACTTTTAGATATTTTGATTCTATCAATTTAAGAAAATTTCTAATTTGATTAGCTATACAAGTTTAAATTCATATATATAACCCGTCGTGAATTTCTAAAACTCTTTTGAATAAGCGTTTCAATTAATACTTAAATTTTAATCCCCAACACCAAAGTCTGTATTATTAAAAAGTACTTCTATTTTAGGATTATCCACTAAATGCTTATACTTATTAGAAAACCAATTGACAAGCTCTTCATCCCTTTTAACACTCGAAGTATTATTTACAAAAACATTTATAGTAGCATGATCAAAATTATTTAAAACAATATCCATATCTCTATCAATCATTTCCCTAGTTTGGCCCTTAATACCTACCATAATACAAGGAGAATCAAAATATTCCTTTAACTCCTCAACAGTTTTAAACTTGGCATTTTTATTTAAATATCCATTTCTAAAATCATAATCAAAAGTTTCAACACCTATCTTAAAAGTTATAGGTATCTCAAAATAGTCCCTCATTTCTTGAATTCTATTTTTATAAGACCAATGACTTTCTAAAAATAATTTTTCTATTTTATTTTCCTTTATTATTTCTTTTATCTTAGCTAAAGTAGACTTTGGAAGTTCAAAGCAACTTCCTGAATTTATAACTTCTAAAACTTTATACTTTCCAGTTATATTTTCTAAAACTTCAAAGTTTACTTTATTTATCTCATCCTCAACAGTTGAGTTATCTAATATATAATCGCAAAAGCTACACTTTCCCCATGCACATGGAAAAGATTTTAATAATACTATTTCACGTTGATTTTTGTTAGTTATTTCACTATATCTATCCATATTGTCTCCTTATTTATTCATTGTCATAGAAGTTTTTAATGATTTAGGCATAGAATTTACTACTATACCAACTAATACAACCGCTAAAAACTTATCTGCATAATCTGTAAATACTTGTGTTACAAATACACCAACTACAGTTGGAACATTAAAATGGCTTAATATTTGAACTATATATGAAGAACCTGAAGATGTTACTCCACCAAATAAAAATGCTGCAATTATTGCACTTATTATACTTGTTGGTAAGGTAAATATAAACACTCCTAAAGGTGTTTTAACTCCTTTTAACATACCTTTTTTATACATAAGCCCTGCTAAGTATCCCGTAGTTATTTGAACTGGTGCAAAGTAAAGTGAATATATATCAAAAGTCATACCACTTACTAAACTTCCACCTACTCCTGTTATTACTGCATACTTTGGTCCAAGCATACAAGCTATTAGTATTGTTCCTATAGAATCTAAATATATTGGAAGTCTTAAATTAAGGGCTATAAATGCTCCAACTACATTTAAAGCTATCCCCATAGATATTAAGGTAATATTTTTAACATTTACAGTCTTATTCATTGTTATATAACCCCCTTGATAGAGTCTATAAGACTTTCATGTTCTTTAAATATTCTCTTTAAGAACATTTTCATAAAAGCTTTTTCATCAACTTCAGTTAATACATGTGAATTAGGTTCATTTTTATAGAAGTTAAATGAGTCAACTATAGATTGACCTACTGCTACCCCATCGTGAACAACTTCTACATAAGAATCAAATCCTTTGCATAAACTTCTATCAATAAAGTAAGCCACAGCTAAAGGGTCATTTATTACACATCCTATTATGCCCTCTTGTTCCCAATGGAAATCTATATAAAATCTAATTATTTCTGTTATATATTTTGCCGTATCCTTATCAAGTCTATTAATAAACTCTATAATATTAGGCGTTAAAACTATTTTTCTAGTTACATCAAGTCCAACCATGTGAATTTTTTTAGGTAAGTTCTTGTAAACATAATCAGCCCCATGTGGGTCTACCCAGTAATTAAACTCTGCTACTGGTGAACAATTTCCATGAATTCTAAATGCTCCTCCCATAGATACAAATTCATCTAGGTTATCAAAGGCCTTTTTATCTTTCATAAGTGCCTTTGCAATATTTGTTAGTGGTCCTAGTGCTATAATTGATACATCTTTGTTATTTTTTAAAGTATCAATTATAAAGTCTACTCCACCATAAAATATTTTTGCATCTACATCTTCATAGAAGTTTTCTCCAACACCATCTTCTCCATGAGTATCCTGTGCTGTTACAAGTTCTCTTTCAAGAGGTAATTCCTCTCCTATATATACTGGTATGTCAAGTCTTTGACACATTTGAAGTGCTTTTAGGGCATTTTTTGCTCCTAACTTTGCAGGTACGTTTCCACTTGTTATTGTAAGTCCTAGTACTTCTAGTTCAGGTGAATTAAGTGCTAGAAGTATTGCCAGAGAATCATCTATCCCTGGATCACAATCAATTATTACTTTTCTTTTTTCCATATTATATCCTCCTTATAATTTCAAGGAGAACCTATACGCTTTTTTGCACAAAAAAAGCCGTATCTAAGGGTAAATCTTATATACTGCCACTATATAAATACCTTAGTTTTTTATACTTGGAGGTTCTCGAACAAGTTTTTGATAGTTTAAACTATCTAGTATTTTTCAATTGTTTCAAAATTTAAAATGGTGTATAGTAATTAAAATCATAAGTTACTACAACTTATCCAGATTTATTAACATCACATTTTAACTTCTGATATTTTTAATATTAACATAATATTTAAATTTTAACAATATTAACATAATATTTAAGTTTTAATAAATAAAAAATTCGCTTCGCTCATGTCGCCAACGACTTCGTCCGTTGCTCAAAAATAAAGCACTAAACAATTAAGTCTAGTGCTTTGCTAATAAATTTCCCGATACGTTAGAAAAATTTGGAGGGAAATCTATTGATTTTATTTTATAGCATTTTCAATATTTTGTCCATACATTTTTCGACATTTTGCATATCCATTTATATTTTACTCTAAATAAAAAGATGATTACCTTAAGATAATCACCATTTATTTACATAATATTTTTATTGTAAAATGACAATATATTTATATATTAAAATTCATCTTCTCTTAATAGATAATCATTTCCATCTTGGTCTTTAAATGAGAACATCTTTCCATAAGGCATTATCATTAATTCTGAAACTTCAACACCTTTTTCCTTAAGTTCATTATAACTTTCTTCGATATTATTTGTGCTTAGTATAACATTTGGATGTCCTACGTTTGCTGATGGATTTTGAGCTAACATCATTTTCTTATCATATAATATAAATGTAGTAAACTCGCACTCACTTGGACCAACTTCTAACCATGTCATATTAGGTCCCATTGGTTGTTCTAGCTTTATTACAAAGTTTAATTTTTCAGTCCAAAACGCTTTAGCTTCTTCTTGGTTATTTACATATATAGTTATTTTCCCTATTTTCTTTATCATAGTTGTCCTCCTAAAAATGTGTTCTATTAATTATATACACATTTTAGTATTTTACAAAACAATTTTAGACCTTTTTACATATTTTTTTGCCATTATACTGTTTAAGTAAAGCTTGTTGCCCCATTTCAACCAATCTTTTGCTCATAAGTCCACCAACTCTACCACCTAATTGACCATTTTCATAAGAAGTGCTATTTGAACCATATTTATTATTAGTTTCAACACCTATTTCATTTGCTATTTCTAATTTCATTTCTTCTAAAGCTTTCTTCGCATTTTGGTTTACATTTTTATTAGCCATAATATCCTCCTATTTATATAAATTATAGTTATTTTTCTGTATTTCTTTATTATTTTTTACTTATTAAGATTTTATAATACATCAAAAATGTTGATAAATTATGAATTATAATAGTAGCAATGTATTTAGAAAAGTAAAAAATAATATTTTAAAATATTTCCCCGACACGTCACTCAAGCGAAGCGAATTTTTTAAAGATAAATAAATTTATTACTATCTAAAATATGGATAAATTATAAATTAAATTTATAGTACAGATTTTTACTAAATAATATATAAATTTACTTTTGAATATAGATAATATATACTTGAGTTTAGTGTAATTTTATAAATATAAATTGTGGAGGTAATCATGAAAAAGCTATGGAAGTATTTATTTAAATACAAGCTTCTGTTTTTTACTAGAGTATTAACCATATCTTTAGCAGCTTTATCTGTAATCTGCTTTGATTTTATGATGGGATTTATAGTTGATATATTTGCAAATGGTGAAACAGAAAAGTTTGTTCCAATTATTTTAGCTAGTATTTTTCTTATAATACTACTATTTGTAACTGAATGTATAGATGGGTATGTAATGTCATCTTACATAAAAAATACAGTAAATTATTTAAGATGTGATATATTTACTAAAATATTAAATAAGGATATGAAGGACTTTTCTTTAGATAATAGTGGAAAGTATATATCAATACTTTATAACGATATAAAAATAATCGAAGATAGCTTACTTAACAATATATTTTTAGTTATATCTTCTTTTATATCATTTATAATTTCGCTTTTATTCTTATTTTCAATAAGCCCATCAATAGTAATATTTATAGTTATATTTGGTATCCTTGGGTTTATAATACCTAATGCTCTTTCTAAAAAGTTAATAGTTGAAAAAAATAACTATTCACATAATTTAGAAGAAATAACTTCTGTTACTAAGGACTTATTTTCAGGATTTGAAGTTATAAAAGGATTTAATATTGGTAGTAAAATTAATACTATATTTAAAAATTCCTCTAATACTGTTGAATCTACTAAGAAAAAATGCTCAATAATTGAGTCTATTATAAAAGGATTTTCACTATCTTTTAGCGTTACAGTTTACTTAGGAGTTTTAATACTTGGCGGATACCTTATGTATAAAGGAGAAATATCTGTTGGGACTGCAATTATTATAATACAACTTAGCACCCATATAGTTGGGCCTGTTAAAACTAGTATTTCTTTAATTAATCAAATAAAATCAGTTTCACTTATAGCTGATAAAATTGATGAAATACTTTACGATTCTTGTGAAGATATTGAAGAAGTATCTTTACCTAAGTTTGAAAATAGCATAGAAATTAAAAACTTAGATTTTTCTTATACTTTAGATAGAAAGGCTTTAAATAATATTAATTTAACCTTTGAGAAAAATAAAAAATACGCTATTGTAGGTGAAAGTGGTTGTGGTAAATCTACATTAATAAAACTACTTATGAGATATTACAAAGATTACAACGGTGATATTTTAATTGATAACAAAGATATTCATAAAATATTTAGTAATGATTTATATAAAAATATGTCTATGATCCAACAAAACGTGTTTATGTTTGATGACTCTATTAAAGAAAATATAAAGTTATTTACAAATTATAATGATGAAGAAGTTTTAAATATCTGTGATAGATCTGGACTTTCTAATTTAATATCAAGACTTCCTGATGGTATTAATTCTTTAGTGGGTGAAAATGGAAATAAATTATCAGGTGGAGAAAAGCAACGAATAGCTATAGCCCGTTCTCTTATAAATAATACTAAAATATTAATTTTAGATGAGTCTACATCAGCACTTGATAATGAAACGGCTTATAATTTAGAAAGTTCTCTACTTTCTATAGATGACTTAACATTAATAGTTGTTACACACAAACTTATAAAAAATATTTTACTTAATTATGATGAAATTATAGTTATGAAGGATGGTATGGTTATTGAGAAAGGGTCTTTTGATTACTTAATTAATCTTAAAGGTTATTTCTATAGCTTATATTACCTTCAAAATGAGGATATATAATTAATATAATACCTTTGTAACTGCATTAAATAAGTATAGTTACAAAGGTATTTATTTTAGTATAAAGCTATGTTATATAATTTTCTGATAAATAGTAAATACATTAATAAAGGCTCCTTTTTTAGCAATGATAAAATTATCAAAGCCTTAAGGAGCCTTTTAATATATTACATTTTTTGGTGTATTTGGTTATCTACACATATTTGGTCTATATACATATCTTTTTCTATTTGTATAAATACCTTAGCTATAACTTCGTAAGCTTGTGCCCATGCATTTAATATTTCTTCTGTTGCAGCATCCCCTAATACTTCTTTTATAGCTTTTAATAAATTTTCACCTATTATTGGGTAGTGTTCTGGGGCTACATTTGAATTAACATGAGCTTTACACATCTTTTGTACAGCTGGTAATATTGCTTCTAAGTTGTCTATATTTTGTGCAGCTGCTAGTACTGCCATTGCTAATGCCTTTGGTTGTTCTCCAGATTCTTGTCTAGCCATATTGAACATAGCTTTTATTTCAGGATTATTTTCAAACAGTCTCTTATAGAAGGTTGTTGTTATTTCTACTCCATGTTCTTTTAATACCGGAACTGTACTTTTTATTATATCTATTGTCTTTTGATTTAACATATTTATTTCTCCTTTAAATTTATAATTTATGTACCTCTTTATACATAAATGTATATCCTTATATTTTGATTATAAACAAATTTTATAAAATAATTATGATATTTACAAAAATAATATCATATATTTATAATACCCTTCATCATTATTTATAATCATAATTAAAATAAAAAAATTCACTTCACTCCTTTCGCCAACGATATATCTTTGCTCTCACTACAGATACATTTGTTGATCAAAATAATTATAATGTTACAAATTATCTAAAAACAACAACATATATATTTTATAATACCTTAGTATATAAAAAGTTATTTTCTCTTTAGCCCATACATTTTTAGTAGATTTTAATGATAAAGATGGATTATGGAAATAATTAAAACTATTTTTCCTATTCTTTTTAATTTATATACCATAATCTCTTTAATTAAATTATCTATGCTAAATATATATGAATAAATATTAAATAAAATTTATAATTTGTAAATTTTAAAAAAACTATTGACGAAATTAAATAAATTTACTAAAATAATACTTGCAATGGAGAGGTGTCCGAGTGGTTTAAGGAGCTGGTCTTGAAAACCAGTGATGCTAAAAAGCACCGTGGGTTCGAATCCCACCCTCTCCGCCATATATGGGAATATAGCTCAGTTGGTAGAGCAATTGACTGTTAATCAATGGGTCACAGGTTCGAGTCCTGTTATTCCCGCCAGTACAAAAAACTCTTAGTTTATACTAAGAGTTTTTTTGTATATAAATAAAATCTATGATAATAATATAAAAAACCTATTGATTCCTATCTTGCCTTAATGTGCTTTATATTAAACCCTAGCTATAACATAAACTAAAAATATGATTTATTATTTTCTATAAATCTTTTAACTCTATCTAAGCTTCTTGTTGCAGTTTTCTTATACTTAAAACTACTAAGTACATTATTTTTATAAGTAGCAGTTGATAATCTTTCATCTAAAATACAAATTACACACTTATCATCAATACTTCTTACACCCCTACCAATAGCCTGCTTTAATGTTATTATCATTTGTGGAAGCATGTACCTTCCAAAATAGTTTGGTCTCATTTTTAGCTTTTGATTAACTGGATCTCCTGGTGATGAAAAAGGTAATTTATCTATAACTATACATCTAAGTGATTGCCCTGGTATATCTATTCCTGTAAAAAATGACTTAGTAGCAAGTAAAGTACTATGATAATCTTCTTTGAATAATTCTGTAAGCTTATTTCTTCCAATATCCCCTTGTGCATAAATTTTATGACCTATATTTTTTTTAAGTAACTCTCTTTTACATATGCTTAAATTTCTATTAGAAGTAAATAAACAAAGCACTCCTCCATCTGTAGCCTTTATTATTTTTTCTATTTGATTAGTCATAGTTGCTTCAAAATTTTCATCATTTCCTGGAACTGCATCCTTTGGTAAGTACCATAATTCTTGATTTGTTAAATCAAAAGGTGATTTCCCCATAAACTCTACTACCTTATCTTTATCTATCAAGTTAAATCCTAAGTTATTTTTTAAGTATTCAAAATTACCATCAACACTTATAGTCGCTGAAGTTAATATACAAGTTTTCTCAACACTATCTTCCTCTTTTTCTAAAAAGTATCTTTTAAAAGTTTGTGAGACATCTATACTTTTTTTACCTAGTACTACTACACCTTTTTCTATTTCAACCCACATTACTATATTTTTATCTTGTAGTATATCATCTATTCTATATATCATTTCCACCATATTTTCTATAGTAGTTATAAGGGTTTTAGTTACCACTAAAGCTGATTTAGAATCTTCATTGCCCAAGTCATCTTTTTGTGTATCATCATTATTTTTGTTTTGTCCTTCTATATCTAAAACTTGTTCTACATTAAGTTTTACTTTTTTCAATCTTCTAATTGTATCATTTAGCATAAACACTAGATTTTCATTATCAGGTAAGTCCTTTTGACTATCTATTATTTTAGCTCTTAAGTATATAGTTTTTTCATATCTTTCTTCTATCCCTTTAAAAAACTCTTTTGCATAATTTGATAGCTTTTCTGTATTTTCAAGTCCTAGTATTTCATTTTTACGACCTAGTTTATTTTCTATTTCTTTTATCTTTTTTTCTATGTACTCTACAGTCCCTATACTTACATGACTTGCATTAAACTCTCTAAGTATATCTTCTGCTTCATGAGCTTCATCAAAAACTATAAGAGATGCATCATTAAACACTGACCTATTAGCATTCATACAACTAAATAACATATGATAATTTGTAACTACAACTTTTGCTTGTTGTGCTTTTTTTCTATGTAAAGTATAAAAGCATTTATCTTTATATGGACAGAAATTGGACTTACACTCTACACTATCTACTGTAGTTAACTTTCTCATTTCATTACTTAATAAAAAGTCACTCTTAGTTAAATCTCCATCTTCTGTATTTTGATAATATTTCCATAGTCTATCCATTTCATTTTTATTAGTTAAAGTTTGTTTTGCAAAAAAGTCTTCATCTTCTAACTTATCCATACATAAAAAGTTACCAATTCCTTTTAATACTGCTGGTTTTATATTATTTGAAACTTTTTTATTTGGATATAATTCATCAAACACGTCTAGTACAAATGGCAAATCCTTATTATATAACTGTTCTTGAAGTGATATATTTGAAGTAACTAAAACTATCCTTCCGTCATAATCAGTTTCTATTAAATTCTTTATACTAGGTATTAAGTAAGATATAGATTTACCAAACCCGCAAGGTCCTTCTAATATAAAGTGATTTTTATCTTTTATAGCTTTTTCAAGTAATATTGCTGCTTTTATTTGAGATACTCTTTTTTTATAGTTTTTATTTTTCTTTTTTAATATTCCGTTGTCTTTAAATATTTCCTTTATGTCCATAGTTATTACCTCGCTATAGTATTTATCCTTTTATTGTATCATATATATCAAGATTATTTTAATTGTTATATTTTTTCATTATTTTATTATACTTATTCCCATATTAATTAATCTATAATAGATAAGATATATAAAAAAGCCTTAAGTTAAATACTTAAGACTTTAAATACTCTTTAGAACTTTGTAATGCTAGATTACTTTCTATGCTATATTTTTTCTTTATTATATAAAAACATATTACTAATGTTACAATCTCAGAAAATACAACAGTTCCCCATACACCATTTATACCAAATATCACTGGTAATATAACTATTCCTATTAATATAAATACTAATCCTCTAGATATAGCTATTATTATAGAAGATTTTGCATCATCTATAGCTGTAAAATATCCTGATGCTAATATATTTAATCCATTAAATAAAAATGCTATTCCATATATTCTTGAACCACTAACAGCTATATCAATTGCATTTTTTCCATCTTTTAAGAATAATCCTATTAAATCCTTACAGAACATGCTCATTACAATAAATATACCAAATCCTATTATTACATTTACTATAACTGAAAGCTTTAAAACTTCTTTTAATCTTTTATGATTATCTGATCCGAAACTGTAACTTATAATAGGTCTAACTCCATCACTTATACCAAATATAACCATATATCCTACTTGAGATATATAATTTATTATAGTAAATGCTGCTATTCCACTTTCACCTGATATTTTCATCAAAGCTGTATTAAATAAAAACATTGATAATGCAGTTGAAAGAGAAGATATTCCTTCAGAAGCACCATTATAAGCCATTGGAATTATAACTTTTTTATTAAACTTTCCACTGTATATATTCAAATTACTATTTTTATTTAAAAATGGAATTATTATTATAAACATAGATATAGAATATGAAATACCAGTTGCTAATGCAGCTCCTTTTATACCCATTTTAAACTTAGCTATAAATAGATAGTCTAATATAATATTTATAATAACTGCTATAACTAATCCCACAAGAGAAATATGTGGTTTTCCAATAGTTCTTACAACTGAATCAAATGTGAACATTAACATTATAAATATTGTAAATAAAGATATATATCTTATATAAGTTGAAGTACCTTCTAAAAGTATTTCACTTGCTCCTAAAAGTTTTGCTATATTATCACTAAAAAACACCCCAAAAATACTAGCTATAACTGATATAACTAATAATACTAATAAGGCCGTTTTAAAAGTATCTTGAGCCTCTTTTATATTTTTTTTACCTAAATTTATTCCAATAATACTCTGACCACCAACACTAAATACTAATGCAATACCCATTACTATCTGAAGTACTGGTTGGCATAAGTTTATA
Organism: uncultured Romboutsia sp.; assembly: GCA_937880075.1. Classification (GTDB taxonomy): domain Bacteria; phylum Bacillota; class Clostridia; order Peptostreptococcales; family Peptostreptococcaceae; genus Romboutsia. The sequence continues at coordinate 26,279 of CALFLM010000090.1, forward strand.
CTTGCCAGTGCATTCTCTCCCATAATATTTCCAACAAATAATCCATCGATTATTCCTTGTACACCTACAAATATCATTCCTACAATACTTGGTATAGTATATTTTAAAAATAGTTTACCTAGTTTTTCAGTTTCTAAAAAATTTTCTGTCATAATTATCACCTCATAATTACTATAGAGGTTGGAGTAACTCTACTGTCAATAGCTAATTTAAATATTATGAAGTTTTTACACAAATATTTTTTATTTGGTAAATTATTCAGTAAGATTTATAATACAATAAAGTTTACAATTATTATATAATGTAAAGTAGCGATATATATGATAAGATATAGATAAATAGGCATTTATTGGGGGATTAGAATGAAAAAGCTAAAAGTAATTAGTATTGCAACTTTAATTTTAAGTGCAATTTCGATGATTTGGGGTATTGGTGTAGTAGGTTACTATGTCGATGATTTACGTATTAGAGGAACATCAACAGCTCTTTTAGTTACGTCAAATACATTTATATGGAGTCTTGTTGGATTGGTATTTAGAGAGTTAAAAAATATAAATCTTAAGTAAGTAAATTTATTTGATGAATAATATTAGTATATTGCGAATAAAAAAATCCAATAGTTGACCTATTGGATTTTTTAAATTATTTAATTTTATGTCCCACAATATGTTTTATAAGGACAACTTGAAGGTTTTGGAAGAGTTGTGTAATCATCTTGATTATCTGAATAATCATATGGTCTTGAAAGTACATCAAGAAGCTTCATCATAACACTTAAATCCCCTTTATCAGCTGCTTCTATTGCTTCTTCTACTCTATGATTTCTTGGAATCACATAAGGATTAGATTCCTTCATAAGTTTATTAACTTCTTCACTTGAGTTTGGCTGTCTTTTAAGTCTCTCTTGCCAATTATTATACCAATGTTTAAATTCATCACTAGTAAACACACCTTTATCCATATTATTTTTAGTAGTCAATGAAACAAAAGTGTTAGTGTAGTCTTCATTATACTTTTCCATCATACTAAGTAAATCTTCAATAATAGCTTTATCTAGCTCTTCTTCATTAAATATACCAAGCTTTGACCTCATTATAGATATCCAATTGTTGTAATATATCTCATCGTAATAAGAAATAGCCTCTTGAGCTATATTTATAGCTTCCTTTTGATCTTCATGCAGTAGTGGTAATAAGCTTTCTGCAAATCTACATAAATTCCACACTAGCATTTTAGGTTGATTTTTATATGCATAGCGACCATATACATCTATTGAACTAAATACAGTATCTGGGTTGTAATTATCCATAAAAGCACAAGGTCCATAATCAATAGTTTCTCCACTAATGGTCATATTATCAGTATTCATAACTCCATGTATAAATCCAACACCTTGCCATTTAGAAACAAGACTTGCTTGAGCTTTTATTACTTCTTTTAGAAAATTAATATACTTATTTTCATCATCTTCTATATTTGGATAATGTCTTTTTATTGAATAATCTGCTAATTCTTTAAGCTGTTCTTTACTTCCCCACTGTGATATATATTGAAAAGTTCCAAATCTAATATGACTAGATGCCACACGAGTTAGAATTGCACCTTCTTTTACAGTTTCTCTAATTACAGGTTCTCCAGTTTTTACTACTGCCAAGCTACGTGTTGTTGGAATTTTAAGATTGTACATAGCTTCACTTATTATATATTCACGAATCATAGGTCCAAGCACTGCTCTTCCATCTCCTCCACGAGAATATGGAGTTTTACCAGACCCTTTAAGTTGTATATCATATCTTTTTCCTGATGGTGTTATTTGCTCTCCTATTAATAGGGCTCTTCCATCTCCTAGCATTGTAAAATGTCCAAATTGATGACCTGAATAGGCTTGTGCAATAAAAGCACCATCCTGTATAGTTTCACTTCCTGCTAGTATTTTTACGCCTTCCTCACTTTTAAGATAATTAATATCTAATCCTAGCTCTTTTGCTAAGGTATCATTTAAAATAATTAATTGAGGAGATGATACATGATTTAAATTTATCTTACTGAAAAATACCTTAGGAAGATTTAAATAACTATTGTCTAGGTTCCATCCTCTGTCTTTAATGTCTTTTTTATCTTTCATTTTTTCTCCTTTATATATTGCTTATTAATTTAAATTGTATTGATTTGTAACCTATATCAAACTTATGGTATGCATTTTATATTAATTTATTATACCCTTATTAATCTTTTCCAATAATTTTATTATCTTATTAGGCTTAAATTTATAAATATATCAAAATATGCATTACTAAGTTTTAAAAGTTAATTAGTTTATGTATTTTTATAAAATATGTAAATTATATATTTTAAGGATATTATTAAACACTCTTATATCAAACTGAGTCGATTGAAAATTAATATATAAATTTTAAATTAAAAAAAGTGTGGACTATAAAATCCTTAAGTCACACTCTTTTTAAAGTACTTCACTTATCAATTATTTTGACTATCAAAAAATATTTACTTTATGCCTATCTCATGATACTATAGTATTACTTATGTTAATAAAAGTATTTGGAGGATTTATAAATAATGATAAAAATATTATGTGATAGTATAACAGATTTACCAATTGAGATAATAAAAAAACACAATATAGATATAGTTCCACTAACAGTTATATTTAATGAAAAAGAATATTTAGATGGAGTTGATATAACCACTAAGGAGTTTTACAAAATGCTTAGAGAAAATGAAACTATGCCTAAAACTTCTCAAGCTACATATGCTCAGTTTGTAAAATTATTTGAAAAATATAAATATGATGAAATTCTTTATCTTTCAGGTTCATCAGTTGCATCTGGAACTTATCAAAGTGCTATACTTGCAAAAAATGATGTAGATGCTAATATAACTATATTTGATACTTTCAATATTTCTATAGGTGCTGGTCAACTAGTTATAAAGGCTTGTGAAATGGTTGAGAAAGGATTATCTATTGATGAAATAGTAAAAAAATTAGAAAACCTTAAAAATGATATAGAAGTTATATTCTCTGTTGATACATTAGAATACTTAAAAAAAGGTGGTAGAATAACATCTACTAAGGCAGCTCTAGGAAATTTACTTAATATAAAACCAATACTTGCTGTTAAAGATGGTTTAGTTGTTCAAAAATCTCAAGTAAGAGGTAAAAAGCAAATATTTACTAATTTAGTAAATTCTTTAGTTGAGAAATATGGAGATGATTTAACTGATAGAACTATTTTCCTTGGATATGGAGATAATATTGAAGATTTAGAAACACTAAGAGAAACTTTATTAAAGAAAGCTAAAGTTAAAAATGTTTATGATGTTAATATAGGATGCGTTGTATGTTCTCACTCTGGACCTGGAGTAATAGGAATATCTTGTATGTAATATAAAATTCGCTTTGCTTAAAAGATGTGTCGGCTAAACACTTCATTTACCAACATATGACACTATCTATCGTTTTGAGCAACGTGTTTGTGAACCATTTTGGTATAATACGTTGCTCAAAATATTAAAATTCTATATTATTTTGACACGTAGATAGTAATATTTTTTACTCCCCACTCATTACACTTTGCTTCACTGTCCATAAATATATCGATTCTATTTCCTTTTATAGCACTTCCACAATCTTCAGCTGTAAATACCTTATCAAACTCAGGTATATAAACTTTTGAACCATAAGGTATTACACTTGGATCAACCGCTATAGTAGTACCCTCTGTAGGTACAGTACCTGTAGATGTTATAGTATCTCCTGCATAAGCTGTAGCCTTAACGTCTAAACTCACTGTTTTACTTGTATCAATATTAGAAGTTTCTATAGCTTCATTGCCATTAGTTATATACTTACTATAAACATATCCTACAGTATCATTTATACTTACCTTACTCCAATCACCTTCATAACCTAATATAGTTACGCTAGTATTTTTATCTAATACTTTATATATATCTGAATTTGTTGATGCTTCTTTGCGGAAGTTAACTCTATCTGAATTTACGTATCCATTATTATATATTAATTCTTGTTGATTACCATTTTGTTTATTATCATTATGGTTTGTTGTATCGGCAAAGGCTAATGTATTAAATCCTAACATAACAGTCATAGCTAGTGTAGACATTATTAGTTTTCTTTTCATAATAATCCCTCCAATTTTTTGTTACCGTTTTGTTACTTTTAGTATATCGTAAAATCTTTATATTGTCTTAAAAAACATAAAATTACATTTATTTACTACTTATTACAACTATTTCTATAATGATTTTTATATAAAATAAAAGGCCTTATAGGTAAATTTAAAATTTTACCTATAAGACCTTTTATTTTATGCTTCATTATCTAAAGGCTTTTTTAAAACTGCTAATAAAGCCATACCTACTAATGAACCAACTACTATTGCTACTAAATACATAATAGGATTTGTAACAACTGGTACAACAAATATTCCACCATGAGGTGCTCTAAGTGCTGCATTAAATAACATACTTAATGCTCCTGTAACTGCTGAACCTACAGCACAAGCTGGTATCACACGAAGTGGATCTGCTGCTGCAAAAGGTATTGCACCTTCAGTTATAAACGATAGCCCCATTACATAGTTTACTTTACCTGATTCTCTTTGTTCTTTAGTAAATCTATCTTTAAAGAATGTTGTACAAAGAGCTATCGCAAGTGGTGGTACCATACCTCCCGCCATTACTGCTGCCATTATTTCATATTGGCCTGCATCAAGTGATGCCACACCAAATACATAAGCAGCTTTGTTTATAGGACCACCCATATCTATTGCCATCATAGCACCTAATACTAACCCAAGTAATACTTTTGAAGTTCCACCAAGACTTGCTAAGAAGTTAACCATTGCATTATTTATTGCGACAGTTGGAGGAAGTACTATAAATGTCATTATTATACCAATTAAAAGCGTTCCAAATAGTGGGAATAATAATACTGGTTTTATACCCTCTAAAGACTGTGGAAGCTTACTAAATAACTTTTTAAGTCCTACAACTAAGTATCCTGCTAAGAAACCTGCTATTAAAGCACCTAAAAATCCTGCTCCACCATCTTTTGCTATAACACCACCAACAAATCCTACAACCATAGCTGGTCTATCAGCAATTGAATAGGCTATATATCCAGCTAATACTGGTAGCATAAAGCTAAATGCTAAATCTCCAATACTTTTTAATGTAGCTGCAACTGGAGTATTTGAACCAAAGTTTGCTCCACCTACTTGACCAAGCATTGTATCTATTAAAAATGCTACAGCTATTAATATACCACCTGCAACAACAAATGGTAACATATTTGAAACACCATTCATTAAGTGTTTATATATTTTTCTACCAAAGCTTTCATTTTCATTATCTTCACTACTTGATACTGCATCACCACTGTGATTATAAATTGGTGCATCACCTTTTGACGCTCTATCTATAAGTTCATCTGCCTTGTGTATACCATTGGCAACTTTAGTTATTATAACTTTCTTTCCATTAAACCTTGCCATTTCAACATTTTTATCTGCTGCTACTATTATACAAGTTGCATTTTCTATTTCTTCTTTAGTTAATATATTTTTAGCTCCTGAAGAACCGTTAGTTTCTACCTTTATAGATACTCCCTTTTTCTCTCCAGTCTTTGATAAGCTTTCTGCTGCCATGAAAGTATGGGCTATACCTGTTGGACAAGCTGTAACTGCAAGTACTGTAGGATATTTAGAATCAACTACTATTTCTTCTACTATAACTTCATTAGCTTCTTCTGGAAATTTCTCACTTTCTTTTTTATCTATTAAAGCTATAAATTCTTCTACTGAAGTTGCATTTATTAAGCTATTTCTAAATTCTTCATCCATAAGTATTGTAGATAATCTTGATAATACTTCTAAATGAGTATCATTAGCCCCATCTGGTGCTGCTATCATAAAGAATAAGTGAGATAAGCTTCCATCAAAAGATTCGTAATCTATACCATCTTTTGATACACCTGCAGCTAAACAGGCTTTATCTACTGATTTAGTTTTTGCATGAGGTATTGCAACTCCTTCTCCTATTCCTGTTGTACTCATTTCTTCACGAGCTATTATTGCATTTTTATATTTTTCTTTATTGTTTAAATTTCCACTGTTTTCTACTAAATCTACCATTTTATCTATAGCTTCTATTTTAGTAGATGCTACTAGATTTAGTGTGACAGATTTTTTATCTAATAAATCTGTTATTCTCATCTTAATCACCCTTCTATATTTTAAATTTATAATACATTATCTTATTTTATATTCTTAACTTCTATCTCATTTACTAACATATCTATATAATCTTTGGTTGCTAAATCGTTTGAAAATGCTGTAGCACTTCCACATGCTGCACCTAATTTTAAGGCTTCTTCATATTTATTAGTATTTAAGTACCCTGCTATAAATCCTGCAACCATAGAATCTCCTGCTCCTACAGAGTTTTTAACAGTTCCTTTTGGTACGTTACTTAAAAATACCTCATTATTTTCTGTAAAAAGTAATGCACCATCTTTTCCCATAGATACTAATACATTTCTTGCTCCCATACATTGTAACTTCTTAGCATACTTAGCTATATCTTCTATATAATTTAACTTTACATTAAACATTTCTTCTAATTCATTATTGTTTGGTTTTATTAAAAAAGGATTATATTTTAATACATTTAATAATAAATTTTTAGTTGCATCTACTACAATTTTTATATTTCTATCTTCTAATCTCTTCATTATATTTTCATATAACTTATCATCTAAAGTAGATGGTATGCTTCCTGCAAGTACTAATATATCATCATTTTTTAAATTATCTATTTTATCATAAAGTTTTTGTAAGTCTTCTTCTCTAATATTTGGACCTTTTCCATTTACTTCTGTTTCTTCATTACTTTTTATTTTTACATTTATTCTAGTAAATCCATTTGAAAGCTCTATAAAATCACAATTTAGATTTTTTTCAATTAAAGAATCTACTATATATTTCCCAGTAAATCCACTTATAAATCCTAGTGCTGTATTTTTATAACCTAATTCGTTAAGTATATTACTTACATTTATACCCTTTCCACCAGGATATATATTTTCTTTATTTACTCTATTTACACTACCTGAGTTTAAGTTATCTAGCTTTATAACATAGTCTATAGATGGGTTTAATGTTACTGTATATATCATCTATTTTCCTCCTCGTGTTTCTTTATATTTATATAATAAGTTGAAAATGTTTTCCGTAAAAGTTAAAAAATTTCTCTTAGTTAAAAGAGAAATTTACCTATATTTATTATTCATTAATTTTTAATTTATATACTTTAATTATTTAAATAATTTTATAAATTTTTCATAGCTTTTATTTTCACATATACTTATTACCTTGGCAATAGAGTCTACCCTTTTGTATATATTTGAAAATACATCTTCATAATCTAGTATTTTCTCTTTATCTAAAGCAAGCATTATAACCAATCTTACTTTTCCTACTTCCCAGGAAATAGGTTCTTTTAGTATTCCTATAGCTATTTTATTTTCATATATTTCTCCATTAGCACCATGAGGTATAGCTACCATATTTCCTATTTCTGTAGTTGCTATTATTTCTCTTTCAAAATATGATTGCCTCATAACATCATCTATATAACCCATTTCAACTAGCTTTTTAGACATTATGTCTATTACTTGCGAACGAGTTTTAGCTTCTATATCTTTGAAAAATAATTCACTACTAAATAAATTTTGTATATTTAAATCTATATAAACATTTTCTGTTTCTATATACTTTTCTATTAGTTTTATTTCCTTATCAGTAAGCATTGGAGATACTTTTATTACATTAATGTTGTCTAAATTTATTTCAACTGTAGATATTACAAAATCTATATCTAAAACATTTATATAATCTATTAAATATGAAGGAATCACTTTTATTATTTCTAGTCTTCCTTTAAATATATTTTCAAGCTTAGATTTTATTAGCATGGATGTACCTACACCAGAAGTACATACTATTATAGTTTTATATACCTTTTTTTCATCACTTTTATCAATTCTTTCAAGTGCTCCACCTATATGAAGTGCAATATTTCCAACTTCATCTTCACTTATATCCATGTTTAAATTTTTTTCTATTGTCTTTTTCGCTATTTTCCCAAGCTCAAATGCAAAAGGATATTTAAGCTTTATTTTCCTGGCAGTTATTTCATATTGATTTATACCTAAATCAGCTCTTTTGTATAAATTACATATATGATTAAATAAACACTCTTCAAATATTTTATCATGTGATATATTTATAGATGTTGCGAGATTTAAATCTCTACAAAACTCTTTTATAGCTTTTCTTATTAAAAGTTGTTCGTCTTCAATTATAGGCTTTTCCTTTTTACTTTTATAGTTTTTTATGTATTCTTTTATAAAATCTATTTGATTAGTATTATTTCTACTTAAATATAGACTTATATAGTTTACTATATTTTTAAACTCATCATCTGTTAAAATCATATTTTCATAATTTAATGTATCTAGTAACATTTTCTTTATACTAAATAGATTCTCAATTATATTATGGTTTAAAAAGTCTTTTATATTTAAACTATTATCAACTTTGTTTGAATAATTTATTATAAATTTGATTATATCTTCTTCTGATGTCTCTATATAAATTCCTTGTTTATGTTTTGAGCTTATTTTTAAATTATATTCATCTAATATTTTTTTAACTTCTTTTAAATCATTTTTAGCTGTTGAAAGACTTACATACATTGAGTCTGCTAAGTCCTCAAGCTTTATAGTATCTTTATCTGTAGAACTTATATTTATAATCTTCTTTATTATGTACTCAACTCTATCATAATCATATAAATCACTCGTTTTAATATCTATATCATCAACATTTCCTTCTAGCTTATACCCTACACCTCTTATTGAAACAATTTCACCATTTTTAAGTTCTTTATTTATGTCCTTTATTTCATTTTGTATGGTTTTTGTAGAACACCCTATTTCTTGCGATAGTGCAAGACTACTTACAGGTTCTACTGAATTTAACAATATTTTTATAATATTTAATGCTCTTGTGTTCATAGTTTACTTCACCTTTTGGTTGTATTTAAAGTATAATTCTGATTTAAATATACTCTATTTTTAATTTTTTTGTCAAATAATACAAATATTATAATAATAAATAACTTCATTTAATC
>CALFLM010000091.1 GCA_937880075.1 uncultured Romboutsia sp.
AAATGTTGATTTGATACACATTACGTACATTTATTATTAAGTTCGATTACTATATCTATGTAAGGTATAGAAATAAATATTACATAAATAGAAAGTATTTTAATCAAAATTATGAATATAAATCTTATTTATACTAATAATAATTATGTATAAATATATTACTTGAGGTGATTTTATGAAAAAATACATATGTACGGTATGTGGATACATACATGAAGGTGACGCACCGCCAGAAGTCTGTCCTATTTGTAAAGTAGGGGCAGATAAGTTTGAAGAAGTTCAAGGTGAAATGCAATGGGCAGACGAACATAGAATTGGAGTAGCAAAAGATACAGATAAAGATATAATAGAAGGTTTAAGAGCAAACTTTGTAGGAGAATGTACTGAAGTTGGTATGTATTTAGCTATGGCTCGTCAAGCAGATAGGGAAGGGTATCCAGAGGTTGCAGAAGCTTATACAAGAATAGCTTATGAAGAAGCAGAGCATGCTGCAAAATTTGCAGAGATGTTAGGTGAAGTTGTTATGCCTGATACTAAATCTAACTTATCAGCTAGAGTTGAAGCTGAGTTTGGGGCTTGTTCAGGTAAAAAAGAATTAGCAGGTCTTGCTAAAAAACATAACTTAGATGCAATACATGATACTGTTCATGAAATGTGTAAAGATGAAGCTAGACATGGTAGAGCTTTTAAAGGTCTATTAGATAGATATTTTTCTAAATAAAATACAAAAGATATATGAGGTATAAATATGAATAAAATAAATTGTAGTGTTGAAAACTGTTCTCATAATAGTACTGGGGTTTGCTATGCAAACCGTATAGATGTGGGAGGACAAGGAACAACTGAGGCATGTGGAACTTGCTGTGGTTCTTTTCTTGATAAAAAACATTATTCAACTTTAACTAATAATACTAATGCAGATGGACCTTGTGATTGCATAGTGTGTAGTGCTGAAAAATGTGTTTATAACAATAATAAATTATGTACTGCAGATACTATACAAATAAGCGGTAATGATGTAAAAGTATACACAGAAGCAATATGTTCTACATTTAAGACAAGATAAATATTAAATATAAAATTAAGAGGGAACTATTAGTTCCCTCTTAATTTTATATTTAATGCATAATAAAAGTTATGAATAGATTAAAATCATATTGCTTAAAAAGCTAAATATTTATTATTATAAAATAATGATAGCAAAAGTATAAAAGAATATTACTAAAGATAATAATAAATATGATATAATAAAATTTACTTAAAGTACGAAATTATGACAAAGGAAGGTATCAGTAAATGAAATGGACTGAAATAACAATAAAAACGACAACTGAAGCAGTAGAAGCTGTAACAAATATATTATATGAACAAAATGTAGGTGGAGTATCAATAGAAGATCCTAAAGATTTTAAATTCCAAAAAAAAAATGAATATGATTGGGATTTTGTAGAAGAAGAAATATTTAATAGTGGATATGATGGAGTTATAATAAAAACTTACATAACAGAAGAAAGAGATGTAACAGAAGATATAAACTTAATAAAAGAAAGAATAAATGGACTAAAAGAATTTGGTATAGACGTAGGAGACGCTATAGTAGAAATATCTCAAGTTGATGAAGAAGATTGGGCAAATGAATGGAAAAATTACTACAAGCCAACAAAAGTAGGGGAAAAAGTTTTAGTTAAACCAACTTGGGAAGAGTATGAAGCTAAAGATGGAGACTTAATAATAGAATTAGATCCAGGTATGGCATTTGGTACAGGTACACATGAAACAACTAGTATGTGCATACAACAATTAGAAAAGTACGTTAAACAAGATTCTAAAGCATTTGATATAGGTTGTGGAAGTGGAATACTTGCTATAGCAGCAGCAAAGCTTGGTGCTAATGATGTATTAGCAGTAGATCTAGATGAGGTAGCTGTTAAAGTATCTAAAGAAAATATAGAATTAAATAAAGTAGAAGATAAGGTTAAGGCATTACATGGAAACCTTATGGAAGTTGTAAATGATAAAGCGGATATAGTTGTAGCAAATATAATAGCGGATATAATAAAAATATTAGCTAAAGATATTAAAAACTTTATGAAAGATGATGCAGTATTCATATCATCTGGAATAATACATGCTAAAGTAGATGAGGTTAAAGAATCTTTAGAGGAAAATGGACTAGAGATTATAGAAGTACAATCTTTAGGTGAATGGAATGCTATAGTTTCTAAGATTAAGTAGGTGATTTTATGGATAGATTTTTCGTACAAAAACAAAATATTAATTTAGAAACTAATACTTGTATTATTGAAGGTGAAGATGTAAAGCATATTTCTAAGGTACTTAGATGCAAAATTGGAGAAGAGTTAGAAATTTGTGACAATGATAATAATGAGTATATATGTGAGATAACTGATATAGATAAGTCTTTTGTAAGTTTAAATATATTAGAAAAAATTGATATAAAAAGAGAGTCAGATTTAAAAATCAAAGTATATCAAGGTCTTCCTAAAGGACCTAAAATGGAAATGATACTTCAAAAGCTTACAGAGATTGGAGTACATGAAATAGTACTAGTACAAACTAAAAGAAGTGTATCAAAAGTAGATGATAAAAAAGAAGATAAAAAAATCGAACGATGGGAACGCATAATATACGAAGCAGCAAAGCAAAGTAAAAGAGGAAAAATACCTAATCTAAGAGGGATTTTAAGTTTTAAAGAAGCTTTGGAAGACATGAAAAATAACGATTTAAATATAGCACCTTATGAAAATGAGAGAACAAAATCGATTAAACAAGCAATAAAAGGTGTAAATATAAATACTGTGGGTATTTTTGTTGGTCCAGAAGGTGGGTTTGAAGAAAGTGAAATAGAAGCTATAGAAGAAATTGGTGGTAGGTCAGTATCTTTAGGACCTAGAATTTTAAGAACTGAAACTGCATCACTTGTAGCATCTTCTATAGTATTATATGAATTAAGCGACTTAGGAGGCGACGAATAAATGAAAAAGGTAGCTTTTTACACATTAGGATGTAAAGTAAATCAATATGAAACTGAAGCTATGCTTGAGATGTTCAAAAAAGAAGGTTACACTCAGGTTGACAGTGAAGATTTTGCAGATGTTTATGTAATAAATACTTGTACAGTAACTCATATGAGTGATAGAAAATCACGTCAATATATAAGAAGAATGAAAAAGAAAAATCCAGATGCTATAATAGCTGTTGTGGGATGCTATTCTCAAGTTTCACCAGAAGAAATACTTGAGATAGAAGAAGTAAACTTAGTTATGGGAACTAATGAGAGAAGACAGATAGTAGAAGAAATCAAAAAAATTGATGCTACGAAGAAAATAAGTACAGTTGACGATATAATGAAAGTTAGAGCATTTGAAGAGATAGAAATAAGTCAAACTAATGGAAGAACTAGAGCATTTATAAAAATTCAAGATGGATGCGATAGATTTTGTACTTATTGTATAATACCTTATGCAAGAGGTGGAAAAGTAAGAAGTAGAGATTTAGAAAGTATAGTGTCAGAAGTCAAAAAGCTAGTTTTAAATGGATACAAAGAAGTTGTTTTAACAGGTATACATGTTGCATCTTACGGAAAAGATGTAAAGGATGAAAGTATAAATTTATTAACTGTAATTAAAACTATAAATGAAATAAATGGAATTGAAAGAATAAGATTAAGCTCAGTTGAACCAGTATTATTTACAGATGAATTTGTAAATGAAGTTTCTAAAATGGAAAAAGTATGTCCTCATTATCATTTATCACTACAAAGTGGATGTGATGAAACGTTAAAGAGAATGAATAGAAGATATAATACAAAAGAATACAAGGAAATAGTAGATAGATTAAGAGAAAATATACCTAATGTAGCAATAACTACTGATGTAATAGTAGGATTCCCTGGGGAAACTAATGATGAATTCAATAAAACTTATGAGTTCTTAAAAGAAATAGAATTATCACAAATGCATGTGTTTAAGTATTCACCAAGAAAAGGTACTCCAGCAGCTACTATGGAAAATCAAATAGATCCACAAATGAAACAATTTAGAAGTGATAAGCTTTTAAATTTAAACAAAGAAAACTTCAATAAATTTGCAGGTAAATTTATTGGGCAAGAAGTAGATGTATTATTTGAACAAAGTATAGCAAAAAATACTTATGAAGGATTAACTACTAACTATATAAGAGTTATAGTTAAAAGTGACAAAGATATACATGGAGAAATATTAAAAGTTAAGTTAACAGATATAAAAGATGAACATGTCGAAGGAATTTTAGTATAATCTGTAGAAATAACTACTTTAAGAAATGGATATATACATATGTAGCAAGTGTATATCTATGATAAAAAGATCGAAGAAAATTTTTATATAGAAGGAGGTTTATTTTAGTGAGTTGTATATTTTGTAAAATAATAAATGGAGAAATACCATCTACTAAAGTTTATGAAGATGATAAAGTACTAGCTTTTAATGATATAAATCCAGTGGCACCATATCATATATTAGTTATACCTAAAAAACATTATGAAAGTATAATTGATATACCAGAAAATGAAATGGATATAGTAGCACATATTCATAATGTTATGAATAAGATAGCTAGAGATAAAGGTTTTGATAAAAAAGGATTTAGAATTATAAATAACTGTGGACATGATGGAGGACAAGTGGTTAAGCATATTCATTATCATGTACTAGCAGGTAAAAAATTACCTTTATATGAAGCTATGGAAAAATAAACTAGTTAAAAATAGTACCTTATTAGCTAAAAATACTTGAAAAAAAAATAAAATTAGTTTATAATAAACAAAGTGTGAGATTGTAATGCATCTTTTGCAGAATAATCGTTACAGTCCAAAGCATAATTCGCGCTATCGGAGGGAGGGAAAAAGAAATGTCAGAAGTAAGAGTAAGAGAAAATGAAACATTAGACAGCGCTTTAAGAAGATTCAAGCGTCAATGTGCTATGTCTGGCATCATGTCTGAAGTTAGAAAAAGAGAGCACTATGATAAGCCAAGCGTTAGACGTAAGAAGAAAGCAGAAGCAGCAAGAAGAAAAAACGCTAAGAAATAGTAATATATAACAAAGAGGTGAAGGGAATGTCCCTTAAAGAAAAGTTACAAGAAGATCTAAAGTCTTCAATGAAGAACAAAGATGCAGTAAGGAAATCTGTAGTAACTTTAATAAGAGCTTCTATAAAGCAATATGAGGTTGACAATAGAGTCGAACTTGATGACGAAGGAATTATAGATATAATATCTAAGCAATTAAAGCAACGTAGAGATGCTTTAGATGAATTCGCAAAGGCTAATAGAGAAGATTTAGTAAGTGAAACAGAGTCTGAAATCAAAGTTTTAAAAGAGTACCTACCTCAACAGTTAAGCGAAGAAGAGCTAAATGAAATAGTAAAACTTACTATATCTGAAGTTGGAGCAACTTCAATGAAGGATATGGGAAAAATAATGTCAGTTATAAAACCTAAAGTAAAAGGTCGAGCTGATGGTAAATTAATAAATGAGTTAGTTAAAGCTAACTTACAATAGATTAAAAGCCTAGAGATATCTCTAGGCTTTTTTAATTGTAATAATAAAAGTTGTAATAAGAGTATAGTATTGTACATATTTATTAACTAAATGAGAATTAAAAGAGGGGGAGAAAGAATTGATTATATCAATTAAAGAGGTTAGGAATTTTATAATAAGTATATTAATACCTTTGATAATAGGTTATTTAAGTAGTATTTTAGCACGTTTATTATCGGGAATATCGGCATCTACATATTACTCACAGTTAATAAAGCCAAGCTTTGCACCACCAAGTTTTATATTTCCTATAGTTTGGATAATATTATATGTACTTATGGGTATATCAGCATATAAAATTTTAAAAAAAGGATATGATTTATCTAAAGTAAAAGATGCAATGTTTTATTACTGGTTGCAACTTGCTTTAAACTTTGCATGGAGCATACTATTTTTTGGACTAGACCTAAGATTTACAGCTTTAGTTACTATAGTATTGTTAATAATAGTTATTTCGATTATGATGTATAAATTTTCTAAGATAGATAAAAATGCAATGTATCTTAATATAGGATATTTAATATGGTTATTTTATGCTTTATTTTTAAACTATTTTATATGGATGATAAATAGATAAATTTAAAATTTTAAATACAATAAATTAGGATTATTTAATTTATATAATATAAAATACTGAGAATAAATCCTCAGTATTTTTAAATATCAGGGTATTATAAATATCTTTAATTATAATAATGAAAATTTTAAATCAAATATATCTCTTGAATAATCCTTGAGTTAACATCTATAGATATATATAGACACTTTTCTATATTTCTATTATTATAATTATATTTAAATTTATATGATTCAATATTATTTTTATAATATGACGAATTTATATAATTTTCATCACAAAATAAATTATTAAACTCTCCTTTAAATTTTTCTTCTAAATACACATCAACAGCAAGTTTGCTATCTATTTTATTTAGAGGTGGAGATATAATTAGAGTACTTTCATTGACTTGGTATATATAAAATACAACTAAAGATTTATCATAGATTCGTACTTTAAAACTTCTATCATTAGATTTAAAGAAGAATTGATAAAATTTGTTTTCAGGATTATTTTCAAAAAATACTTCATAATATTCATCAGTAATTAAGCTTTTAATTAAGTAATAGTCAAAGAATATATATATAGCTTCTATACAAATATCTCTAATTAATTCAATTTTATTTTCTTTATTAGAAAAACCTAAAGTAGGAGAACTTAAGATATTAAAAAATGTAGATAAATGATTATTAGTGTCTAAGCTTAAAATATCAGCTTTTTCACCTTTTAAATCAAAAGAAGTATTAGAAGATAAGGGACAGAAGCAGTGAATATAAGAAATTAAATCAAAATAACTATTATACAATCCTTGAAATAACTTGTTATAAGAAGAACTAGAATATTGTTTTTTTAGTGTATCAATTCTAGTTAATACATTTAGACTATATTCTAGAAGTGTATTTAAATTATTCTGAGCGTTTCTATCTAATTTTATACTGGGGGTATCTTTAACTAATAATTCATTGTTATAAGTATGTTTGTATAAATGGCATATAACTTTTATATTTTTTAAATTTTCTTTTTTTAAATCATTAAAAAAGTGTAGATGTCTGTATATATTAGATGCCATTATTGCATTAATTAAGAAATCTATGCATATACATTCTTGAACTATAAATATTAGGTCATTTTTCATATAACCATCCTTTCTGAAAGTTTTATAATATTTATTCTATTCTTAGACAGACTAGAAGTTTACATATATATTTTAGGATATTTATAGTATAGGAATTAAACTGAGCCTGTATAAGATGGATTTAAAACTTATGCACTAAAATAATATATCAAATATATACTATACTATGTGCAAAAAGCTAGAGGATTAATATAAGGATTAAAGATGTATTTGGGGGTGTGTAGATGTTAGAGATATCAAATGACTTACAGGTTAATCAACCAACTGTAACAACTATAGGGAGCACATTTGTAAGTGTAGAAAATTATTTATCAATACTAGAGTACGAAAATGATTTGATAAGAGTAAAAACAAAAGCTAAAACGATAAAAATATTAGGAGATAAGCTTTTATTAAAGTACATTACAGAGGGCGAAATTGGTATAAAAGGAGTTATATACAGTATTGAGTATGTAGATTAGGGGGATATACAAGTGATAAGTTATATAAGAGGATACTATGTTATAACGGTAGAAGGTGTTTCGGTAGAAAGATTTTTAAATCATTTAATGAGAAATGGTATAAAAGTATATAATGTAAAGAAAATAAGTAGTACAAAGGTTGAATTTCATTTAGAAAGAGAAGATATTAAAGAATTTAAAAATGTATATAGAGGAAGTAATTTTCAAGTTAAAATAAAACAAAGTACAGGATTACCATTTATATTGAGAAGAATATACAAGAATAAAGGAATGTGGATATGTGGGGTTATATCTTTATTCTTACTTATTATGACATCTCAATTTGCAACAGATATATATATACAAGTACCTGAGGGAATAAAAAAAGAAGACATTAAAAAAGAGTTATATCAAGTAGGATTAAAGCCAGGAGTTTATAAAAAAAGTATAGATAGAAAAGAAATAAGAGACCATATAATGTTAAAGTTTGATGATGTGGCGTATTTATCTATAAATGTTAAGGGGACAAATATATTTGTAACAGTAACTAAAAAAGCAGAAACATTAAAATCTGTAGAACAGTCAAATTATTGTAATATAATTGCCAAGAAAGATGGTATAATAGAAAAGGTAATAGCAAGAAGTGGAAATTCTGTGGTTCAAAAAGGTGATATAGTTAGAAAAGGAGACGTTTTAATAAATGGATCTAATAATAAATCAATTCCAGAAGTATGGGCCACTACATTTTATGAAACTTCTAATAGTGCAAGTTATGAAAAAGTAGTAAAAGAAAAGACAGGAAATAAAAAAAATGTATATACTCTAAGCTTTTATGATAATAAATATACTATAAGAAGAAATATTAAGTATAAGGACTACGTTATTGAAAATAAAGAATATAAATTATCTTTAGGAAATTATACTTTTCCATTAAAATTAAAGGTAAGTACTTTCTATCAAACTGAAGAGAAAAAAGTAGAAATAGATAAAGAGCAAGTAAAGAAAGAATTAAAAGAAAAAACTTTAAAAGAGTTAGACTATATAATTCCAGCATCTGCACGAATATTAGATTCTAAACATGATTATAAAGTTAATAAAAATATGTTAGAATATACAATAACTGTACAAACATCTGAAAATATAGCAAATGTATATTCTCTTAGCAAAGCAGAGGCTGAGAATATGATTAGAGAGCAAAATACGCCTAAAGAAGGTGAAGAAGTAGTACCATCTAATCCAGAAAAAAGACCTATAAATGATATCAGAAATGAATTTGAAAATACTAATAATAAAGAAGAGAATAATAAGAATCAAAATAAAAACTTATAATTATTATTTTAACTAAGGAGGACTATATAATTGATAGTACAAAAGAACTTTATAGTTAAAGAAGAAACATTTGAAAGAGAGTTATTTGGAAATTTTGATGAAAATATTAAACTAATAGAAGAAACATTAAAGATTGATGTTATTTTAAGAGAAGGAAATATAGTTTTAATGGGGGAAGAAAAAAATGTTAATCAAGCTTTAAAACTTATGACAGAACTTCACCAAAGTGTATCAAATGGTAAAAATCTAGATAAGCAAAGTATTTCTTACTCATTATCTTTATTACTTGAAGGAAGTGAAGAAAGAATAAAGGAATTAGAAGATACAATTGTTTTAACTCAAAAGGGAAAAGCAGTTCAGCCCAAGACCTTAGGTCAAAAAGAATACATAAATTTAATAAAAAACAATGATATAACTTTTGGTATAGGTCCAGCTGGTACAGGTAAAACATATTTAGCTGTAGCTATGGCAGTAAAGGCATTTAAAAGAGATGAAGTTAGTAGAATAATACTTACAAGACCAGCCGTTGAAGCAGGGGAAAATTTAGGTTTTTTACCAGGTGATTTAAAGGATAAAGTAGACCCTTATTTAAGACCATTATACGATGCATTATTTGATATGCTAGGTGCAGATAAATTTAACAAATACCTAGAAAGAGGACTAATAGAAGTAGCTCCACTTGCATTTATGAGGGGAAGAACTTTAGATAATGCTTTTATTATATTAGATGAAGCTCAAAATACAACTAAAGAGCAAATGAAGATGTTTTTAACTAGATTAGGATTTGGATCTAAGGCAGTAGTGACTGGAGATTTAACTCAAACTGATTTACCTGACAATAAAAGAAGTGGTCTACTTCATGCTAGAGATGTACTAAAAGGTGTAGAAGGTATAGGTAGTATAACCTTAACTGAAAGAGATGTTGTTAGACATGCTTTAGTTCAAAGAATTATAGTAGCTTATGATAAGTATGACAAAAAGCAAGAAGAAATAAAAATTAAGAAACAAGAAAAAATAAATAAACAAAGGAAAAAAGGTGAAACAAATGGAACTTATAATAGATAACAGACAAGATAAGCTAAATGTATCTGAAGAATTAATAGAAAAAATAAAAGATATAATAATTGAATGTTTAGATTATGAAGGATATGACGATGATTATGAGGTAAGTTTGTCTTTTGTAGACAATAAAGAAATACATGAATTAAATAAACAATTTAGAGGAATCGATAGACCTACAGATGTATTATCATTTCCTATGTTAAGTGATGATTTTGATATAGAATTAGAAGAAGAATCACTAGGTGATATAGTAATATCTTTAGAAAGAGCATTTGAGCAAAGTAAAGAATATAATCATAGCTTTGAAAGAGAAGTATGTTTTTTAGTTTGCCACAGCACATTTCATCTTTTAGGGTATGATCATGATACAGAAGAAAATACAAAACAGATGAGAGAAAAGGAAGAATATATATTAAATAAGCTAAACATAACTAGGGAGTAAGCGTTATGAAAAAAACTAAAACTCGTCAAAGTATAACTAAAGCTTTTAATGCAGCTATAGAAGGTATAATATATACTTTTAAATTTGAAAGAAATATGAAGATTCACTATTTTTTAGCTGTAGCGATATTAACAGCAAGTTTATTTTTTGGTTTGAAAAGATTAGAAATGATACTATTGGTATTTGCAATAAGTTTAGTTGTAATAGCGGAGATGTTTAATACAGCTATAGAAAAAACTATAGATATGATAACTGATGAGTATCATGTATTAGCTAAAATTGCTAAAGATGTAGCTGCAGGTGGAGTTTTAATAGCAGCACTAAACTCTGCTGTAGTAGGATATTTATTATTTTATAATAAGTTAACAGAATTATCTGATTCAGTGCTAAATACGATAAGACAATCACAAATACATTTGACATTAATTTGTATTGTTTTAGTTTTAATAGCTGTTGTAGTTGTAAAAGCTATGACATCAACAGGAACACCTTTAAGGGGGGGAATGCCAAGTGGTCATACTGCGCTTGCATTTGCTACAGCTACAGCTATAACTTTTTTAGGAGAAAAAGTAGTAGCTTCAACTTTAGCATATTTAATGGCAGTATTAGTTGCACAAAGTAGAATAGAGGGTAATATACATACCTTTTGGGAAACTGTTGCAGGTGGATTATTAGGTACACTAATAACCATATTAGTATTCCAGGTTCAATTATTAGTTTAGTTATTATACTAATACCTAAGAGAAACATTTTAATATTAATACTTAATGATATAAAAAAGAAGCCTTCACGACTTCTTTTTTTATGTTATAATGTAAGATACTAAATAAAATAATAAATTATATTAATACAAGAATATTTATTGCAATTTTTTATAATATAGTTTTATAGGTATAAAATAAAAATAGTAGAAATAACTATAAAAGATTTAGTTAAATATTATTTATCTAGTAGTGAACTTCATAAAAATAAATAACAAAAGATAATGATAGGAGAAATACAGCATGTTTAAATCAGGATTTGTTAGTATAGTAGGAAGGCCAAATGTAGGAAAATCTACTTTAATGAATAATGTAGTTGGAGAGAAAATAGCTATAATGAGTGATAAGCCTCAGACTACAAGAAATACAATACAAGCAGTATATACAGATGAAGAGGCTCAGGTAGTATTTTTAGATACTCCAGGGATACATAAGCCTAAAAATAAATTAGGTGAATTCATGGTTAAATCAGCGACAGATGCATTTAAAAATGTAGACTTAGTATTATTTGTTGTAGATGAATCTAAAAAAATAGGACCTGGAGATAGAAAAATAATAGATGATTTAAAAAACATAAAAACTCCAGTTGTTTTAGTTTTAAATAAAATTGATCAATTAAACGAAGAGGAGTTATTTGATTTAATGAAAATGTATAATGCTGAAGGTGTATTTGAGCAAATTGTGCCAATATCAGCATTAAAGGGAAGAAATATAAATGAACTTTTAAAAGTTATAAAATCACATTTAGAAGAAGGGCCGAAGTACTTCCCAGATTATATGATAACAGACCAACCAGAAAGAGTTTTAGTATCAGAACTTATAAGAGAAAAAGTACTTCACTATGTACATGATGAAGTACCTCATGGAGTGGCAGTTGAAATAGAAAGAATGAAATCAAGACAAGATAAAGAAATAGTTGATATATCAGCTGTAATATATTGTGAAAGGGATTCACATAAGGGTATAATAATAGGTAAGAATGGTAGAAAATTAAAAGGTATAGGAAAATCAGCAAGAGCTGATATAGAATTACTTTTAGGATCTCAAGCAAATCTTCAATTATGGGTAAAAGTAAAAGAAAATTGGAGAAACTTACAAAATTATGTAAGTAATTTTGGATATACTGAAAAATAAAGGTGAATTATATGGATAGGAAACAGGATGCTTCCAAAGATTTATTAAGTGAAGTAACAATATTAATTGAAAATAATAAAATACTAGAACTTAGAGAATTACTTGAAGAATATCATATAATAGATATATTCGATATAATGGAAAATCTAGAAGAAAATGAAAAAATAAAATTATTTGAAGTACTTCCTTTAGATATGGCAGCTTCTATACTAGAAGAAAGTGATGTTGAGTTTTTTAACAAAATATTATCAAAACTAGATACAGAACATAAAAAAAATATATTAGAGTTAATGTCTCTTGATGATATGGCAGATATATTAAGTCAATTAGAAGAAGATGAACGAGAAGATATAATGGAACTTTTAAGTCAAAAAGATGCAGATGATGTAAAAGAACTACTAATATATGAAGAAGAATCAACCGGCGGAATAATGACAACTGGATATATACAAATAAATGAATATATGACTGCTAAAGAGGCAATATCTCATATGAGAGAATATGCAGAAGATGCAGAAACTATATATTATGTATATGTAGTTGATAATGAAGAAAGATTAGTAGGAGTCTTATCATTAAGAGAGTTAATAGTTGCTAGAGATAGTAGTATAGTAAAAGACTTAATGAGTGAGAATATAATATCTGTCTTTGTAGATGAAGATAGAGAGGAAGCCGTTAGACTAGTTTCAAAATATAATTTAATAGCAATACCTGTTATAGATAGGGAGCATAGATTAAAAGGTATAATTACAGTAGATGACATAATAGATGTAATGGAAGAAGAAGCAACAGAGGATATGTATAAGTTTGCAGGAACTTCAGAACAAGAAAGAGATATAGCACAAAGTATAAATAAAACACCAGCAGAGCAAATATTCTCATCTGTAAGGGCAAGAATACCATGGCTAATAATTACTTTATTAGCAGGTCTTTTATCGAGTGCAATACTTTCAAATTTAGACTTTATAATGAATCCTAAGTATGTACCTTTAGTATTTTTTATACCTGTAGTTTTAGGTATGGGAGGTAATATAGGAACTCAATCATCAGCTCTTGCTGTAATGAGTTTATCTAATAAAGATCTAGAATTTAACAATGTTATAAGAGAAGCTGTAGTAGGAATTATTACAGGTGTAATATGTAGTTTAATAATTAGTATTATAGTATTTATATTTATAAAAGATATAAATATAGTGTTAGTTGTATCTGTATCTTTATTTATAAACATGATTGTTGGTGCTATGATAGGTGGATTTATGCCTATATTATTTAAAAAATTAGATGTAGATACATCTATTATATCAGCTCCAGTTATAGCTACAGTACTTGATATAACAGGAATAACAATATACTTAGTAACAACGACTATAATATTGTCAAAAATTGTTTAATAACTTAATGTATTATTTACCCTCTTCTTACTAAGAATATAACTATAACCGTGAGAAGGGGGTTTTTTAAAAATGAACAATTTATGTTGGGAAGTTTTTAAAAATACGGGTAGTATAGAAGCATATCTATATTTAAGTGACTGTAAAAACTTGCATGAAGAAACTGATGGATTAAGGGAGATAGATAACACCGATGATAATACTGAACACCCAGGGGATAGTACTTAAAGCAGTAAGGTACAAAGAAAATGATGTTATATTAACTTTATTTACGCGTAAATTAGGAAAAGTATCTGCAATAGCTAAGGGAGCAAAACGAAATAAAAGTTCATTGCTTTCATCCGCTCAACTTTTCTCTTATGCAAATTATACATTAAAAAGAAAAGGAAATATGTATACAGTAAATCAAAGTGATACAATAAAAAGTTTTTATGATATTTCATATGATATAGAGGCATTTTCATACGCTACCTATATTACTAAACTTGTAGAAGGTTCTACATGCGAGAATCAAACTAATAATAGATTATTTATACTACTTGCCCAGACTCTATACTTATATACACAAGAAAATACAGATAAAAAGTTTATAACAAGAGCCTTTGAATTAAAATTTTTAGACTATATAGGCTTTAGACCAGTTGTAAACAGATGTAGTAGTTGTGGAAGTAAGAGTATAAAGTCAGCAATTTTTAATATATATGAAGGTGGCTTGTTATGTGATTTATGTAGTGAAAATACTGATGAAAATATAAAATTGGATGTAACAACTATAAAGCTAATGGAATATATATTAAATAATGATATATTGACATGTAGCAAGGCTAAAGTATCTAAGTATATAACTTATGAACTGGAAAAAGTTCTAAAGCGATATTTAAATGTTTATATTGAGAATATAAACTTTAAATCGCTATATTTCTTAAAAGATATAGAAAATATTAAGGGAGCTGATAAGGGTGAGTAACGAAATTACAATAGAAAAGATTGATGCAGTAATACAAAGAGTGCCAAGTGCAACATATAAAGAGGCTAAACAAGCACTTATAGATAATAATGGAGATGTTATAGAATCTATAATATCACTAGAATCTAATAGTATTACAATAGAAAGTAATTTATCAAAGAAAACTAAACAAGCTAAAAAAGCAGTAGAAGATATACTTTCTAAAGATAACGAAGATTTTAAAGAAATGAAAGAACAAGTAAAAGAGCTTCTTAAAAGAAGTAGCGTAATAAGAGTTATAATTGATAGAAATAATAAGGTTATAATGAATATACCTTTAACAGTAGGTGTGGTAGGTGTAGCATTACTTCCTATATATACATTAGTTGGATTATCAGCAGCAGTTATAGGAAAGTGTAGAATAAAAATACAAAATGAAGACGATGGCAGCATAGTTGACTTAGGTGAACTGAATGAAGAAAAACTTAATATGCTAAAGCAAATGCTAGTTAACACAGCCAAAGAAGTAAAAGATGTTGTAGTAGATAATAAAAAAGATGATAAAGATATAACTGATGAACTTATCAATGAAGATGATGAGAATTTAAATAAATAGGATACCATTTACATTGACAAATTTTGTGTAATTTGATATTCTAAAAGTTAGAAAATAGCTATTAAAGGCCTTTCGTGTAGACGAAAGGCTTTGTTATATTAAGCAATTTTATTAAAGGAGGTATTATTATGAATTTTCAAGATATGATACTTACATTGCAAAATTATTGGTCTAAGCAAGGATGTATAATGATGCAACCTTATGATGTAGAAAAAGGTGCAGGAACAATGAATCCTAACACTTTTTTAAGATCATTAGGACCAGAGCCTTGGAAGGTTTGCTATGTAGAACCATCTAGAAGACCGGCAGATGGTAGATATGGTGAAAATCCAAATAGATTATATCAACATCACCAATTTCAGGTTATCTTAAAGCCATCTCCAGATAACATACAAGAATTATACTTAGGAAGCTTAAAAGCTATCGGTATAGACCCAAATGAACATGATATAAGATTTGTTGAAGATAACTGGGAATCGACTACAGTTGGAGCTTGGGGACTTGGTTGGGAAGTATGGTTAGATGGTATGGAAATAACTCAATTTACATATTTCCAACAAGTTGGTGGTATAGAATGCGAACTTGAAACGGGAGAAATTACATATGGTCTAGAAAGATTAGCAATGTATATCCAAGAAGTTGATAGCGTTTATGATTTAAAATGGAATGATGAAATAACTTATGGCGATGTATTCAAGCACGCTGAATACGAAAACTCTATGTATGCATTTGAAGAATGCGATGCAGATATGTTATTTAACCTATTTGATATATATGAAAAAGAAGGTCTTAAGCTAATGGAAAAAGGTCTAGTAATTCCAGCTTATGATTATGTACTAAAATGTTCTCATGCATTTAATACTTTAGATGCAAGAGGAGCTGTAGGGGTTAGCCAAAGAGCATCTTTTATAGGAAGAGTTAGAAATATGGCAAGAAACGTTGCAGCAGCATTTGTTAAACAAAGGGAAGAAATGGGATTCCCACTTTTAAAGGAAGGTGATAAATAATGAATAACTACCTTTTATTTGAAGTTGGTGTTGAAGAATTACCATCAAGATTTGTAAGTAGTACCTTAGATCAAATAAAGAGCAACTTAATTAAGATGTTCAATGAAAATAGAATCGAATTTAACGATATAAAAACATATGGAACGCCAAGAAGATTAACTTTTATAGTTGAAAATATAAGTGAAAAACAAAGCAATTTAGAAGAAGAAGTTAAAGGTCCTTCAAAGAAAATAGCATTAGATGCTGATGGAAACTTTACAAAACCAGCACTTGGGTTTATGAAGAGTAAAGGTCTTAAAGAAGAAGATGTTGTTTTCAAAACTGTAGGAAAAGATGAATACATATTTGGAACGATAAGACAAGAAGGAAAAGAAACTAGTGAAGTTTTAAAAACTATATTACCTGAAGCTGTAAAAAATGTAACTTTCCCTAAAGCTATGCGTTGGGGTGGAAGAAACATGAGATTTGCAAGACCGATAAGATGGATGGTTACTTTACTAAATAATAATGTACTTGAAATAGATTTAGAAGGAATAAAATCATCTAATGTTACAAAAGGTCATAGATTCTTAGGACAAAGTGAATTTGAAGTAAATTCATTAGAAGATTACTTAACAAAATTAGAAGAAAACTTCGTAATACTAGACCAAGATAAGAGAAAAGAACTTATAAGAAAGCAATGTATAGAAGTTGCTAATTCTTTAGGTGGAGAAGTTGAGTTTGATGAAGATTTATTAGAAGAGGTAACTCATTTAGTTGAATATCCAACAGCATTTTACGGAGAATTCAATGAAGATTATGTTAAACTTCCAAAAGAAGTTGTAACAACTCCTATGCAACAACATCAAAGATACTTCCCTGTTGTTAAAGATGGTAAATTACTACCTAACTTTATAGCAGTTAGAAACGGAAATGATTATAGAATAGACAAAGTTAAAGCAGGGAATGAAAAAGTTTTAGTTGCTAGACTTGAAGATGCACTATTTTTCTATAAGGAAGATACTAAAAAGAGCTTAGAGAGTTATATAGAAAAGTTAAAGAGTGTAGTATTCCAGGCTAAACTTGGAACAGTATATGATAAAACTTTAAGAATAGAGAATTTAAGTTCTAATATAATAGACTTATTAAACTTACAACAAGATAAAGAAGATGCTAAAAGAGCAGCTAAGCTTTGTAAAGCAGATTTAGTTACAGGTATGGTGTTTGAATTTACAGAACTTCAAGGGATAATGGGTAGAGAGTATGCTAGAGTAAGTGGTGAAAATGAAGCTGTTTGCGAAGCTATATTTGAACACTATTTACCAAGATTTGCAGGAGATATGCTTCCTAAGACTAATGCAGGGATAGCTTTATCTATAGCTGATAAATTAGATTCTATAGCTGGATTCTTTGCAATAGGAATACAGCCAACAGGTTCTCAAGATCCATATGCTCTAAGACGTCAAGCATTAGGGGTACTTAATATATTAATGGATAGTAAATTAGATATAAACTTAAAGGAATTAGTTGAGTTAGCATTAAATAACTACTCTAATTTAGAGTTTAATAAAGAAGAAGTAGTAAATTCTATTATGGAATTCTTTAAAGAAAGAATAAAAAATCTATTTAGAGATTTAGGTATAAGATACGATGTAATAGATGCAGTACTAAGCTCAGAAGTAAATGACATATCAGATATGCATTTAAGAGCTACTGAACTTAATAACTGGTTAGATAAAGATGAGCTAGTTGAAATGTTAACTGCATTTAATAGAGTTTCTACATTAGCTCAAAAAGCTACATCTAGTGATGTTAATGAAGAATTGTTAGCAGAAGATGCTGAAATAAACTTATATAAAGAATTTAATAACACAAAGATTAAAGTTAAAGAATTATTAAATGATAAAAAATACAGTGAAGCCCTAGATAGCTTTGCATCATTAAGACCATCTATAGATTTTATGTTTGATAGTGTAATGGTAATGGATAAGGATGAGTCTATAAAGAATAACAGACTAGGATTATTAAAGCAAATATATGATACAATGTTAAGTATATGTGATTTATCTAAAATAGTATATAAATAATAAATAGGGGGAATATTTATTCCTCCTATTATTTTTTACAGATAATTTATAGATTAAATTTGATA
>CALFLM010000092.1 GCA_937880075.1 uncultured Romboutsia sp.
ATACAAAATAATAATTTTACCTAATGAAGTATTTTAATTAAAACATATATATTATATCCAAAGAGTTATAATTATTATATATTCTTTATAGTGTAAATTAAGTGCTAGTATACACCTATATTTACTTTCTTTTTATTAATATCTTTAAGTATAAAATATCACTATAATATGATATATAAAGATACAAAAAAACTAGAAAGTTGGCTTCTTGTATCTTTATATATTTTAATTTTCAGAGTTTTTAATTTCATTTAAATATGGTTCTACATGTAATGTTAAACCTTTTATAAAATCAACATTTTTAAATATTACATATTCTAAGTTACTAGCTATATCATGCCCCTTATCCACTGTCAAATTTTTATCTACACATATTACTAAATCAACGTAAGCCATAGCACCATATTTTCTAGTTCTTAAGTCTAATATACCTTCAATACCTTATGTATTTTTTGTTATAGATATTATCTTATCCTCATACTCTTTACCAATAGATAAGTCCATAAGCTCATTTGCAGAATTTAATAATATATCAACGCATATCTTAGAAACAAACAATGCAACAACTATAGCTGCTAAAGGATCTAAAATCTTAAATCCAATTATGGCTCCACCTATACCTATAAATGCTGCTATAGATGATAAAGCATCAGATCTATGATGCCAAGCATCTGCTTTTAATGCTGGAGAATTTATATCATTTGCTACTTTAATAGTTATTCTATACTGATATTCTTTTATAAGTATTGATATAACAGAAACTATTAATGGAAGTATTGTTGGAACTTTAAGTTTATCTACATTAAGTAATGATATAATCCCTCCATATCCTATTTTTAAAGCCACAAATATTAATACTATAGATAACAAAAGCGCTACTAAAGTTTCTGCTTTTTCATGTCCATAATTATGTTCTTTATCATTTGGATTCTTTGATATCTTATTTCCAATTAAAACTCCTATGGAAGTTAAAATATCGGATGCTGAATGTAGACCATCTGCGATTATAGCATTTGAATTTCCAAGTACTCCTGCACCTATTTTTATAATAGTTAAAACTATATTCCATATAATTGATAATCTTGTTATTTTGTTTGATTCTTCATATCTTGATTCCATTTTTATGCCTCCAATTTATTACAAGATAATTATCAATTGATAATCAAATAGTATAAAATTATTTAAGAATTAAATAATATCATTATCATTTATCTCTATTAATTGATAATAATACTATGTATCAAAACATATAATAATAGAAAAAGGATTGTATCAAGTATGATAAATCCTTTTTCATAAATATTTATATAAATTTTAGTTTACTTAGCATTTTCTATAGCTTTATTTGCAAAATCAGTATTTACTATATCATTATAAACAGGTGCTTTATCTAACTCTCCAGCCTCTTCCATTATTTCAACTAAAGAATTTAAACTTTCTTCTGTAAATAAAGGATTATCACACCAAGCATCTACTTCTTTATATCTATCAACAACACTTATTAAATCATTTAGTGATAAGTCATTAAAGAAAGGTTGCATAGCTTCTGCTATTTCTTCACTTGAAGCTGTTTTACACCATTGTTGACCTTTGTATAATGCGTTAGTAAATCTTTGTATTAAATCTTCATTATCAGCCATAAATTCTTTAGTTGTAGAGTACGCAGTATAAGGAACGTCTCCTGCCACTTCTCTCGCTAATTCTCCTACTGACGCAACTATATATCCTGTTTTTTCTTCTTCCATTTGAGTTCCTGTAGGTTCAAATGCTGTAGTATAGTCTGCTTCTCCACCTGCAAATGCTCCGGCCATTACCCCAAATTGTATATCTGTTCTTACATTAACTTCTCCTGCTTCTTTATTTGTACCTATAGTTAAACCATTTTTCTTTAATACATATTCTAATGTCATTAAAGGTACTCCACCTTTTCTTCCACCTAATAGATCTTTACCTTTTAAATCTTCAAGTGTAAAGTTTGACATTTCTTCTCTAGCAACTATGAAACTTCCATCTGTTTTAGTAAGTTGTGCAAAGTTTACTGCATAATTTTCACTACCTTGATTGTATACGTATATAGAGGCCTCTGGTCCCATAAGCCCTATTTGAGCTTCATCTGAGATTAATGCAGACATAGTTTTATCGGCTCCTGAAGTATTTATTATATCAACTTCAATACCTTCTTCTTCAAAGAATCCCTTAGTTACAGCAGCATATTGTGGTGCATAAAAAACTGAATGAGTAACTTCTGCTATAGTTACTTTATCTAAATCCTTATCTATCGTAGTTGTTTGATTGCATCCTGTAAGGCACATTGCACTTAATGCTAAGGAGCTTGCTACCGTAATAAATTTCTTAAACATGAAAAAATCCCCCTTGAAATTTAATGAGATAGTATATATTATTATTCTCTCATAAAATTGTTACTAAAATTTACTTAATAATAGTACCTTCAAGGTATTTTTCTACTATAGTATATAAAAAAAGGTGATCTAAAAAATATCACCTTTTTTATGCTACTTCATTTGATTTTATATTTTTTAATAATACATTTGAAAATGTAATTGATAGTATTCCACATATAAACATTAATCCTGGATAGTAAAGAAATGGTATAATTTCTATTGGGGATATAGCTGCTACACCTGCTGCAGTTAATAGCTGAGCTCCATATGGTATTATACCTTGCCAGCAAGATGAGAATATGTCAAGTATACTTGCAGTCTTTCTCTTATCTATATCATACTTATCTGCAATATCTTTTGCTAATGGTCCTGCTGCAACTATTGCTATAGTATTGTTTGCTGTACATAAGTCTATAATACTAACTAATGCCGCTATTCCAAATTCAGCGCCTTTTTTACTATTTATTTTATTAGTTATAAAGTATAATACATAATCTATTCCACCATTGAATTTTATAAGTGAAACAACTCCACCAATTATTATAGCTAGTAAACTTAATTCATACATACCAGAAATACCTCCTGATATAGCCTCTATAAGTCCAAATATATCAAAAGAATTAGTTAAAAGACCTACTATACTTGCAAATATTATACCACTTCCAAGTAAAGCAAATACATTTATTCCACATAAGGCTCCTACTAATACTAAAAGATAAGGTAAAACCTTTATTAATTCATAATTATAATTGTCAGTTAAAGTAGTAGAATATCCTGATGTTACTACTGTCAATAATATTGCTGTAATTATTGCTGCTGGTAGAACTATTAAAAAATTAACTTTAAACTTATCTTTAAGTTCACAACCTTGAGTTCTAACTGCCGCTATTGTTGTATCTGATATCATAGATAAGTTATCTCCAAACATTGCACCACCTACAACAGCTCCCATTACTAATGCTACTGGTATTCCTGTCTTTTCTGATATTCCTAGCCCTATAGGAGCAAGTGCTGCTATTGTTCCTACTGAAGTTCCCATTGATATAGATATAAAGCACCCTATTATAAATAATCCAGTTACTAAAAGATTTGATGGAAGTATAGATAAGCTTAAATTTACAGTTGAGTCTACTCCACCCATTGCTTTAGCTACACTTGAAAATGCTCCTGCAAGTAAAAAGATTATAA
Organism: uncultured Romboutsia sp.; assembly: GCA_937880075.1. GTDB lineage: Bacteria > Bacillota > Clostridia > Peptostreptococcales > Peptostreptococcaceae > Romboutsia. Next base: position 3,591 of record CALFLM010000092.1, read on the forward strand.
CCATTAAAATTATATTGGAGTCTCCTGCTCCTTTGCAGAATATATTCATTTTTTCTTCTAAACTTACTTTTCTATTAAATAATAATGCTACTCCTCCTGCTATTAAAAATGCTACTAATGCTGGCATTTTATAAAAATCACCTGTTATTAATCCACTTCCTAGGAATAATACTAAAAATACTCCTAATGGTAATAAGGCTAATGGATTTCCTTTTTTTATTTCTGCTTTCATATTAATTCTCCCTTCATCTTAGTTTTTATTAAATCAATTCATAATTTCCTTTTTTAATTTGAAAATTTTTATAAAGATTAATCTAACCAATATTTAAATACTATTTTGTACTGTTTCTAGTTTTAAATATAACTTTTTAATCCTATTAAATTGTAAGTTCGCGCGCATCTTATCAGTTTAATAGATATAGCTTTTTGATGTTATTAAGACGGATAAATTTAAACATAAAAAAACTCTCGACCCTAAGAACTAAGTCTTAGGAACGAGAGTATTAACTTCGTGTTACCATCCTAATTTATTTGTATCTCACAATACAAACCTCATCAAGTACGCCAAATTTTGGTTATACTTTATCACTGTAACGGATGAACCCGTTGTAGCCTAAATCAAAAGATCTCGGGTACACCGCTCCAAGGCCATTTTCGCTTTAATATCCTTTGCTCCCTCTCACCAACAGGAACTCTCTGTAAAAGTATTTTTAAAGTTACTTTCCTTTTCATAGCGTTTTAATTAGCTTGTTATTTATACTTATATAATATACTCTTTATTATATTCTGTCAATAGTATTTTTCAGAAAATTTATAAGTTTCATTATAATCTAAATGTATAAAAAGATTATCCAAAATAATATTTAATCTTATTTATTACTTAGTATAGATTTAAAATCAGAGGAATTTAATAAATTATCAAAATAACTATGTGAAGATGTATACCCAACTCCATACCTACCATTTTCAATATCAACTTTTTTATATTCATAACAAGCTTTTTTTACTTTATTATATTCAGATTTATTGTTTACTTTGTATATTACTCTATTTTTTACTGGTATAAATCTTAAATATTGAGGTTTTATAAAATAAAGTACATCTTTTACTTTTCCTTCATCTTTAAGACTTTTTAAAACTTGTCCATTTTTTATATGCATAGGATGGTCATCATACTCATAATGGTGTGATATATGTGTTACATTTTTAAGGGTATTTTCAAATTCTAATATCATTTTTTCCATTAATTCAAATTTATTCTCATTTTCTTTATTTATATCTGATAATATTATTATATTTTTTTCTTTTACACCTAATTGACTCAGAGCTGCATTAAACTCTTTATCTCTTATTTCTTTTTTCTGATAGTCAGTCATATTTTCATATGCTTTATTATTAAATACATTTACTCCTAAGCCATCTGCTACTAAGACTATATATACATGGTCTTTGCCACGTGTTTTAATTGCTCTTAATATAGCACTTGCACCCCATAAAACTTCATCATCTTGATGTTGAGGATAAAATACAACATTTTGTTCGAATTTCCTATTATAATTTCCACC
>CALFLM010000093.1 GCA_937880075.1 uncultured Romboutsia sp.
TGAGGATGATTCTGATGAGGATGATTCTGATGAGGATGATTCTGATGAGGATGATTCTGATGAGGATGATGATGAGGATGATGAGGAACCTCTGACCGGAGAAGCTCTCGCTAAGATGGACTTTGAGGAACTCGAGGATGTATGCGATGACAAGGATCTCGATACAGACCCAGATGATTTCGAAGAGGAGGACGTCGAAAAGCTCCGTAAGGAAATTGCAAAAGAACTTGGTCTCAAATTGCCTAAGGTTGCTGCCAAGGGTAAGGGCAAGAAGAAGAAGTAATTTCAAAGAATAGAGGTAAGACTAAAAACTTACCTCTAACTATATCCTTTTATTATAATCTCAATTTAAACATTCATTTAAAATAACACAATTATGGCAAAGAAGAAAGAAGACACCAAGAAGAAGGTGAAGGATCCAGAGAAAGAAGCAAAACGTAAGGCTCGCATGGAAGCTCTTAAGAATCGTCCTGCAGAGCAGAGACCTAACTCAAAGCAGATCGATATCATCAAGCTCGATGAGGATGGTAAGAAGGTTGTTAAGAACTTCGGTTATGCAATTAAGAACAAGGATGGTTATCAGGGAGTCCTGGTTACATCAGTTCTTGAAGTAGAAGGTACACCAGTTAATACCTCAGTTGCTTTTGTTCCTGGTAATCTTACCGTTAAGGCAAAGAAGGGTCATGGTACCATCTGTGCTCCTAAGAATAAGAAGGCTAAGGACGATGAGGAGGATGATTCTTCTGAAGAGTAATTAGTTAACTTACTTTTCTACTATGCTAATGGTTAGGCTGGTTATCTATAAGGTAGCCAGCCCTTTTTGTATATAGGCTTATGGAATTAAACGATATTCAGAAGAATTTGATTCTATTATCTCTAAGCAATTTAATAGAAGATTATTCTAATGCACTAGAAGATAATCAAATAAATCCTGAGGCAAGAGAATTTATGATAACTGCTATTCATGAAGCTAATATATTAATAAATTCTTTAGGTCCACCAGAACAGAATAATAACAATCAAATAAATAGACCAAAATGGTAAGAAATACATCCATGAAAGAGATTATTATATCTTTACAAGATAATTATAAGGATATAATTAGAACTAGACTAGAATATAATTCTGCTGTTAAGGCTAATAAGAAAAGTTTTATCCAGAAATATCAGGTACATTTAAAAAATTTGTTAAAAAAGAGAAATTTCTTATTCAACCTATTTAGAGGTAAGATACAAGGTAACGTTATTCGTATCAGATATAAGTATCAGACTAAAGATACTAAAGAATATAAGGAGGATGAAGCTTTATTGGTAAATCTTACGAAGGAAGAGGCAAAGGAAGTTCTAACATTGGTATTCGGTATGAAAGGTTATAATATAGAAATCCTAGAAATTATAGAAATCCTAACTTTCCTTTCAAAAGGTAAACTATAGTAATATGTTATTCAATAATTTCAAAACATGGGAACAGTAGAATATAAGGAAGCTCTTTATAAAGCTAAAAGGGCTTTACAAAAGTATTATACAGAAAATCATTTAAATCCTGCAAATGATTATTCTAAAGATCCCATTCATGGAGATATGGTAACAAACCTTATTCTTCGATTGAATAGGGAAAGGGATAAACTAGAAAGAAAATATCCAATAATAAAAATAAAGTCTAATTTAAAAAGGTTAAGAATTATGACAAAGAAAGTAAAAGAGGCTAAGGCTTCAAAGAAAGAGAAAAAGGCAGCTATTGCTGAAGTAGAGAACAAGAAGACTAAGAAGACTTCTAAGAAGGAAGCTCCTAAGGAAAAGAAGGAGAAGACTAAGAAGCCTACTAAGTATGACTACCCTCTTATTGATGGTAGAGAAATGAATTCTCTTGAGAAGAAGAAATATCGTATGGAGCAGAGAAAGCTCAAGGCCAAGGATGGTAAGGATACTTCTGAATCTAAGAAGGAGCATAAGGAGAAGAAGACTTCTAAGAAGCCAGTTACCAAAGAGGTTTCTAAGGAGAAGAAGGATCTCAAGAAAAAGAAGAAGGTAAAGAAAGAAGAAGATTAATAGTTGAGGCGGTAATTGTTCATAATGTAGTTTAGTTTAGGGGTGAGGTTGGAAACGACCCCACCCTTTTTAGTATATCTAGAGATATGAAAGAAGAAAATAAACAAAAAGTTTTTAAGCCAAAGATGAGAATCACTACTCTTGATGAAAATGGAGTATATATTTCAGATAGATTGGTAGATGCTTATACAGAGCTTTATGCTGGTCCTAAGGAAAAGCATGAAGGTCCTTTTAGATTAGAGGTAACACTTACTAATCAGGAGGATGTTAAGAATTTTAAAAATTATATCGATCAACTAGTAGGTAATCTCCCCATTAAAGCTCCATCAGCTGGTAGAGGAAGACCTTCAACTAGTTCAAGTAAAGAACTTGATACACCTAGAGAGGATATCTTTCTTAAGGTAAAAGAAATGGTAGATCAAGGTAAGAATCAAACCGATGTTATTAAGTACTTACGAGATCTTGGTTTCGTATTTATACTTACTGAGGATTTGTTATATTACTTCCCAGACTTCCCATTCAAGGCTAAGGATATCGGAGAACCTAACCAAGGTGGTCAATATCCTAACTCTTATTCATGGTGTATAAGAAGAATTAGAAAAGGTAAGGATCCTAAAACTGATAAGTTCGATCCAATGATTATGTTTGGATTCTCTATCATCAAAGGTTCTTCTCGTAAGGTAATTCCTTATATTTATAAGGAAAGAAAGATGCCTTTCAAGGTAATTCCTCCAAAGAAGGCTTTATCATTTAGTGACGTAGAGTTTACTAAATATCCAGCTTGGATGAATCAGGATGAAAGATTGAAATTCTCTTTCGAGATACGCCAACTTATCCTTAATAATGATAAAAAACCTTCTAAATTCTTCCACCGTTGGTATCAGGATGTTAAATTCCCTGATTCTATCAAAGATAAGATGGCAGAGGCTATTCTTAGAAAATAATAAACATATCTCCGGAGTCTATATCCGGAGATATATTATAATATTAATAACTTAAAATAATAAATTATGGACAAAGAAACAGAAAAGGTAATCAAAAACCTCGCTGAGATTCAAATCGAAGCTTTAGGTAGAATCATTAAGAATGAAAAGAATCCTAATTCTTCTCTTTCTACTGAACTTGTTTTAAAACTTCTCGAAGTTGGTGAAGAGAATATCCCAGATGATATTTCTGATAGTGAACTTAGAAATCTCTTCCATGAATTAATCAAAGAGGAAACTCAGAAGAAGATTGATTTGTATAAACAATTAATTGAGATCCCTACTTCAATCAGAACTCTTAACGAGTATCAATTGTATATCTGCAGCCATATCCTATGGAAGATGGAGGATGAATGGATTACAGATAATCAGCAAGGAGTACTTGGTGCTTGGGCAGAGCTTCAAAGTTGCACAAGGAAATTTCATCCAGAGTTAACTTTAATACTTAATTAATATGGTAGAAATTAGTAATGTTAAAGTATATGATCTCGAAGAGAGTATCAATGCTTGTCGTAATTCTATGCGTATTGTACCTGATCATGATGATTTCTATCATGATTTGGTAAGAGCAGAAAGATTATGTAATAACCCAATGAATTCTGGAGAAATTAATTTCTTGAAAGGTATAAGGGTTTCCTTTGATATTAAGTACCCTGGTTATTTTAGTCCAGAGTTACAGAGATACCATTTTATCGATATTGTTTCATCAAGTAGTAAAATGCACAAGCTTTCAGTACTTGGTGCAAATAGTGAATCATTTAATAAATATACGGATCCTCGTTCAATTCAGGTATTACAAGAATTAATAGATAAGTATAATGCAAATAAGAACTATGATAATTTCATGAGAATGCTTAGTTCTTGTCCTCAAGGTATTGAATTATTTATGAGGGTATCAACTAATTATGCTTGTCTTCGTAATATTTGGATTCAGAGAAGGAATCATAGGTTAAAAGAAGATTGGGGAGCTTTCTGTGACTTTATAGAAAAACTACCTTATTTTCATGAATTTATTGAACACAAAAACCATACAGTATGATCGAAGATAATGTTTATATGGAATCGTTAAAGGATAATTTTGAAGATTTTGATTTTCAGAAATGTGATTCCTCCAATGTATTTGCTTATGCCTATAATGAAAAGACTATGGTTTTAATCGTAGCTTTTAAGGCAGGTAAGATTTATCAATACTCAAAAGTTAAGCCTAATGTTTACAGCGGTTTACAGAAGGCTGAATCTAAGGGTAAGTTTATTAATGAGAAAGTAGTTCGTAAGGACTATAAATTTAGAAAATATGAAATCAGGGAACCAAACAAGAAATAGGCAATTAAACTTTGGTACATTCTGTGTATCAATTGCTTTTATCTTCACTTATATATTAGGATCTTATGCTTGTATGGATAATACCAGTAATACCTATGTTACGGAATCGCACATAAAGAATCCTAATATGGTCCAGAAGAATGATACTACCGTAAAAGTTGTCTACTGGAATGATCCTAATTGCGTAAACGATCCCCCAGTAGAAGAACTATATGGAAGTCCTGGATTCGATGAAACTCAATATGCCTCAGATCATTGGGATGAATATCTTGAGGATCCTGAGAATATCGATGATTTTCCAGAGAATATCTTTGATGCTCAACATGACTAACATTGTGCAATCTTTATAGCAAATCCCTAGCAAAATTAAAAATAAATGCAATTTTATTTGCATATTTCAAATATTATTAGTAATTTTGCAGCAGATTTAAAAAGTAACAATATTATTAATAATTTGAGGATTAACCTCCTCACAAAAATTCATTAGTCATGAAGAAGAACAATAAACTCGCAGAAGTTATCTCTGCAAACGTTACAGAACAGATTAATGGCATTGCTAATGCTAAGTCTACAACATCTTCAAATAAGGAAGATAAAGCTCCTAAGAAGAAGACTTCCAAGGCAGTAAAATTACCAGCTGCTAAAAAGGAAGCTACTATTCAGGAGGTAACTAAACAACAGGAAGCTTCCATTGCTGAGAAGGTAGTATCAACAAGAGATGTTAAATATCTCTATCCTGCAGATATTCAGGATCAGCTTGCAAGAAAGAAATGGAGACAGGCAGTACGTAACAAGTATCATGCTTTGGAAAGAGAATGCTACAAATTCCAGGATCAGAATTCCAAGGAATACAAAGAAGCTCTCAAGGTCTTCGAAACTTTCAAGGCAGAAGTCTTGAAACCAGGACAAGCAATATAATTATTTAGTCACTAAAAAGGAGGGTCTTAATTGATCCTCCTTTTAAATTACTTCCTACTATGGGAAAAAGAACATACCTTAACTATAAGGTTTTTACGCATAAAGAGTTACTCAAGGATTACAAAGAATTACTGGAGTTACATAAGAGATGTATTAAAACTTACTTAGTAAGTAAATCTCTAGAATATCCTACAATCAGGAAATTCTTTGTAATATATGATACTTATATAGATGAGGAGAATATACTTAAGTATTTCTTCTTACCTATAAAGTACTTTGTGAATTCTTTAATATTGTATAAACTCAAAAACATCAAATTTTATGGTAAAACAAAATCAAAAGCTAAAGGTAGAAAAATTCAGAGGTAAATACCCTTTTAAAAGAGGTTTACACTTAGCAGGAGATTATTCTTTTGCTGGACCTATCCTCCAAGCAATTGATAGATTCAGATTCACTAATAATAACCTCTTGCTTTCAAAACTTAACGCGTATTATTATCAAGGTTATTCTCACGTAATAATATATCTTTAAGAAGATGTTCAGAACGAAAGTATATAATCAGTACATTGGTAAATCAAAAATTAACTTTGTAGGTTTATCCTCTAATGTGGATTTTACTATCAATAGTAAATCTCTTATAGGGGAAATTGCAAATAGGTTATTTATACCAGGAGGTGAAAAGGTAATCCCAGATTATTTTATCTCAGGTATATTTTTTCCAGGTGAGCAACCTACATTTAGGATAAATTTCGATTTAGATAAAATAGGACCAAAGAATAATGATATCCTTTATATTACCGGGATACCTAAGAATACACCTTCATTAGATAGGTTTAGGTTACAAGGTAAGAAATGGTCTTCATATTATGAGGATGAACATGGAGGTTATTTATTCCAAATCCTAACATATGATCAACCTTTAAAATTCATTTCACATGGCACGTCAGAAAAATAATTATATTAAGTGTACACCATCATCTCTGGTTCAAAAATTTAGAATGGATCAAGAGAACTATAACTTTAAAAGACAAGAGTTTATAGATGAATTTTCTAAACAGTTTCTAGAAGCATTAGAAAATTACCCATATAAGAATCCAAAAACTTCCCTTATAAGTTATAATAACTTTAAGAGAGTTATCAAGGAATTTAAAACCATCTTCGACCAGGTATCCATAGAGAAAAGAGGCAAACCTTTATCAGAAGGTTTATGGAATGCCTTTTATGCTCAAGGTGTAATTCCTATTAGGAAATCCTTTTATCCTAGAGTCCAGGATAAAATCGATGCCCACAAGGCCTTGGAGATAGGAAATAGAGTTAAATATCCTAAGTAAACAAGACTTTATTTATAGACGGAGATTATGGGTACACAAATCATAGACCTACATGGCAATATTTTAAAACCTCATTCAAAGGAATTTAAATTTTGGTTTGAGGTACCTTTGGAATCATTATCAAATTTAGTTTATACCAGGGACCGAATCTCTGGTATAACTTTTTTGTTAGGTAAGGATTCTGAGGATAAATATTATTGGTTCGGTTATAATATTTCATTAGACCTATACTATTCTGTTAGATTAGATTTGATAGGTTATGATGAGAGTAAAGATATTAGATATGAGTGGAAATATAGATCAAAAAAACATTAAACGTTTTCCTAGACCACTAGGGACTACGTCTTTAGCTTTGGAATATTCACTTACTCCAAATGACGAAAATAAGTTCAGGTTGTATAACCACATTATCCATCAATGGCTCCTTTCAAATGGAAGATTTAGTGGAAAATATATGGATGTAAATACTTTATCCCAAGTAACTGGTATAGACACAAGCTATATACAATGTTACATGAGAGATCAAGTAATGAATTCCAAAATATGGGATAGATCTAAGCAGGATGAATTGATAGAAGGTCTTCTTGGTCAAACTTTAGCTTGGGCATTAGAGGATAGGTTAGCAATTAAATCTCAGGTAGATTTATTAAGGCAATCACAAAATGGTCATTATACTCCTTTTGTATCGGCAGAATTGAATAAGGCTATGAAGATGATGTTAGATTCTTCTACTGGCTTACAATCGGTAGTACGTACATTTATGGGAGGTGGAACTACCAATATCTTCAATATGTTTAATCAGCAGAACAATGTTAATGCTCAACAGAATAATGGTATAAGCCTAGAAGATGCTAAGCAACTTATTCAAGAGAGTAACATTGTTCTTAATGATAAATCTAAGGAAGCTAAGTTACTAGAGACTAAGTATGATTTAGGATCATTACCAGAAGTTGTAGCTACTAAGCAAGATGGTATTGATAATGAAGATTATGGTGGAAGCTTTAACATTAATCAAGCAGAACTTAAAGAGGTAACTGATGATTATAAAGGTAGTATAGAGGCTTCTTCAAAAGATAGACATGAAATGAGGAGAGAAATAGAACAGAATATAGATCCAGATGAGGAAGATCCAGAGAATTATATTGAATTAGAAAATGATAATAAATATAAGGATCCAGATCCCGATTCCTTTGCTTCTCAGTTCCTCAAACCATAGAAAATATTAAAATAATAGATAAATAATTTTGTAGTTTCAAATATTATTAGTAATTTTGCAGTGATAAATTTAATTATTAATCTAGGGAGGAACTTAACACTCCTCCCTACTAAATTAGTTAGTCATGGGAACAATAACAAAACAAGGTTTAGCAAATTTGAAAGCAGAACTTTCAAAATCTATTGAACTTTTGGATGAACGTTCATTAACAGAATTCCAAAAATTCCAAGAAACTTTACCAAAAGAAGATAATTCTTGGGTAGATGAGGATCTCTTCGATTTCTTAGAGGAAAACGATGTAGAAGTAGATGATTGGGATAATTATTATGGGTCAGATGCTGCAGCTCTTCAAAAATATATAGAAGAGGGTATGGAAAATGATGGAGTAATTGGTTATTTTCCAGGTTTCTATAGAGTCTTCAGGGCTCTTTTTGCAAAACATCCAGAACTTTTAACTAATGAGGATGACTAAATTATGACAACTGAACAGTTAAACATTATTCTTAAGCATATCTATGACAAAAAGGATGCTACAATTATCCTCAGCAACGGTGATCATATTTATACTAATCCTCAAATATCTTGTCCTTATATAGAGGACGATATTCTTCATCTAGAAGGAGACTACTTTGCTTGGATTGAAGTCAAAGATATTATCGCAGTATTAAATATTAAATATTATAAGGAGGTGGACTAAACTATGGACAAATATTTATCAGAATGCGTACAAATAGCTAAGAGTTTATTTACTCCAAAGCAGCTAACTGCTTTCAATGAAGCTACTAAGAAGATAGCTATTAAAAATTATCTTATAACCCTACAAGGTTATCCTAGTGGGATCTATACATTCCCAGTATACTGGGATCTATATAGTCAAGGTTTACCAGAAGATTTAACTCACTTAGGTGATGATCTTTCTATTGGTCTTTCTCATTTATTAGAGTATTATAGAATTATCCAAGTGAATATCATTGAAACCTGTGGTAAGAAACTCTGGCTTATTCATTTAAAACTAAAGGATGGCTTAAAAGATCAGGATATTCATATTACTTCAGAGATGGCTTATAACTTTAATCTGGATCTTGAATATTTCATAGATGGCTCTTTTACTAACATAGGTTATCAGAATTTCCTTGAGAATGATCCATTATTGGATAATTTAACCATTACAATATCATTTCCAGATAAAGAGTAGGGTTAACTATGAAACAATATAAAGTACAAATAACTGCAAGTGACGGTACATTTGATGTACCTTACTTAGTTAATGCCGAATCAGAAGATGAAGCTATATCTATAGTAAGTATCGATTACGGTGTATCATCAGATTCAATATCAGCTTGGGAAGTATGATAACAATTAATGAATATCACATATTTAAGTACGGTACTCATTGGTATATCCAAGAGTACCCACTTAGCTCATCAGATCCAAAACGTCTGATTAGAATAGTAAATAAACTTATCTATAATCATATATAATATGGCAACAAATAACATAAAGGACGTAACACCAGGTATATCTTATCTTCACATAGAGGATAAATATAATAATTTCTGCAAGGATATCAAGGTTAAGATACCAAGCCCATATCTTTCATTTACTGCAAATGATATTATAAATGGAGTATCATCAAAAGTATTAGGTAAGTATATTGATATCATCAAGCAAGATACATGTAAAATAACAGTCTTGGTTCCTAATACAATTGATAAGGAAAAACTCTTAGAGGCTTGGGAAACTAGAGATGTTAAACAGGCCAGTACCGATATTAATGATATCCTCAGTAGATTATCTCCAGAGCAAAGAGAGCAAGTATTAAATCACATTAATCATTTAAAGAAATAGTATTAGGTTGCTAGAGTTAATTATTCTATTACTGGCGTAGTTTATTAACTCTAGCAATCCATACTCTAGAACCATAGAAAATATTAAAATAATAGATAAATAATTTTGTAGTTTCAAATATTATTAGTAATTTTGCAGTGATAAATTTAATTATTAATCGAAGGTTATACCTTCATCAAATTCATTAGTCATATGAAAACAATAACATTTCTAGTATCTGCAATCATTACATTAGGATCCTGCACAAGTAATTTAAAATCTAAGGAAACTTTTACCTTAGAAGATCAGGTAGAACTTCAACATAATATGTTATCTACTGTTCATGATAATGATAGTAACAAAACTATCTACTATGAAGATAATGATAACGTTTATAGAAGTCAATTCTATAATACTACTCAGGCTTTAGTTCGTAAATCATTTGATAATGAAACTTTGCGTTCGCTTTTCCTAGATACAGAAATCCAATATCTCTTGGAAGATGATTTACCTACTATGGATGAACTTCAGGAGGCTATGAAAATTCTGGTTAATGAGGAGACTTTCTGGGATACTACTGCATCTGATCCTATTTGGGATGATTGCAAATATCTTGCAGCTAATACCAAATACTGGAGAATATATTATACCAGTAAGAAAGAACAGGCTCAGTATATTAAGTATTTTGAAAATACTCACCATTTGATCTCAAAGCAGGAGTATGATCTCAAACCTTTACATGATTCACCAATTACAATAGAACTTTAATATGAAACAGGCAGAATACATTCAACTGTTGGGTACAGTTAAAAGACTTATCGCAACAAAAAAAAATAACCCTATACATATCAATATAGGTAAGGTTATCAATATCTATATCCTTAAGATGAATTCCACTATGGTTAAAGTCAAAACCCCTCTTGGAACTGAAACTTTCGAATTAGATAAATGCGATTCAAATCTCTTAGTAATGATTCGAGCAGGCCTCCAAAATCCAAGCTTTGCTAGATCCTTACATATCCAAGTTATAGATCCTAAGAAAATAGTAAAATAATAAAGAATATATTTGTATATTTAAAATATTATTTGTATCTTTGCAGTTGAAAATTATAAATAACATTATTAATAACTGGAGGCTATCCTCCCTAACATTTCAAAATTATGGTAACATATATCAAAGAAAAGGACATCAAGGTTTCCACAAACAATAAGGAATATCAGATTTCTTATTTCCAACAGGAAACAGCAGCTTTACTTAGAGAATATTTCTCTAAAGGTTCTGAATCAAAGGAAGTTAAACTTGCAAAGAACATTTCCATCAACGTAATGCTTACTTCTAATGAAGAACTTTGCACTGCAGTATTGGTATTATCATTTGAAGCTAAACCCATGGAACAGGCTAGAATCACAAAAGATAAAGCATTTCTTATGGAAGGCTGGGCAAACATTAATGATCTTACTTGCACAGACTCACTTTCTTCATCCTGCACAGGTATTTCTATCATTGGTAGAAACGATATTCAATACACATTTACAGTAACATCAGTACAAACATTTTAAATATAACAATTATGGTTAATACATTCTCAAACGTTCAGAAGTTGGATATTAATTTCCCTTCTCCTTATGCTGGAGTATATCATACTGCTCCATTAACATTTATCAATTTGTTCACTGATAATCCACTTGATTCACGCATTATCAAGAACATTGCTAATTGCTTGAAGAATATGGAAACTGTTAACTCTTACTATAAACTAGAAGCAGTTAACGTTATCTATACAATCCAGGACAAAGGATTTATCCACCTTATTTATCATAAGAGACCAGTTCCAGTATACATTCAGGATGTACAGAATCCTATTATAACTCCTAATATCATGTCGAAGAATATCTTTAAGGATTTCGATTATCTCAATCCATTGGGAACTCATGAAACTACTGGTATCACTCTTCTCATAGGTAATATGGAAGCTCCAGAATATTTCACAATATTAATAACAATGCCGTAATATTAACCGGGACTAGGTTTATCCTAGTCCCATAAAACATAACAATTATGAAAGTAGTTAACGTAACAGAAAAGATTGCTTCACTTAAGCTAGTATATGATGATGTTATTCAGACTCTCATTAACAATAATTTAGTTCGACCATCAAAGTGCATTACTAATGTAGATGTATCAACACCAGATGAGGAAAAGGTTATCATTAAAACCTTCCAATCAGTAGATAACCCATCTGCTACAGATTGGCTCAAGGATCATGGACATAGATACATGCTTATTATTGAACACCTGAACGAATATCTTGCTCAGGAGTATGGTGAATCCATTTGGGATATTCTAGAACCTTCTGAATTATACACAGAACATATTATTCTTTACACAGATAAAGAATCTCTGGAAGTACACCAGAATGATACTACATATACATTTATTTATCACTTTACAGGACAATTTTAATATGGGAGATCTTATAACAATGCTCGAGTTATTACAGAAACTCGAAAATGGTAAACTTATACCATCAGACCAAATAGAAAAGGTAGCTAAAGTATTAAAGAATACACTGGAGAAATCACTCTCTCCAGGAGTATATCAAATACTAGATGATCTACTGAATCAAGTAGATGGTAACAGTACAAACCCTTTATACATAGACATCATATGAAACATTTAGAAGATCAAACAGATAAGGTAAAACATTTCCTTAATCTCGTAAAGCTTAGTGCTCATCATTATTCCGAAGTTACTGGTACATTCTGGTGCTCAGAACCATTTAAATCAATGGAACCAGTACTCATTAAGGATCAATCCTATAATATTATCCAGGTATTATACATAGAGTATAAACCTGATAACGAAGGAACATCATTCTTCTTCCAACTCATATACAGAGTTCCAGGAGGCCTCCATAAGGAAATCCTACATCCTAATGATATCCCAGAAGAACTCCTAGATGAAATGATAGATCACTTAATGTCAAACCTCTTAGCTCAAAAAGAACATGATAAAAGGAACAATTAAAGATTACACTATCACTACTCTAGAGGAACTGATAGAACGTAAGGTACCAAGAGATAACAAAGAACTCAAGGTATATATTCATACATATCTCAACCTCAGAATTACAGGACTCAAATGGGATACTAAGTACAATGATTATAAGACCTTCCACAACAAGAAAGCTTATAAATATAACCAAGAGAAATTATACATCCGATACTTAAATATGCTAGGTAAAGAGATCTATAAACCAATCAGATCTCAATTCACCAAGCAGACACTCTGGGAGATAGTGAAGTACTTATACTCATAGTACCATCCTACCCAAAACAAAGAAAAATAAAGAACATTCCCATTGATACACAAATATATAACGAAAACCACTAGGATCCTCAATATCTAGGGGATCCTATTTCTGTGTACATAATACATATACCACCTCCCAAAACAAAACAATATAAACAAAAATAATATACCAGTACATATATACATACACAATAACCTAATATATTAATCAATACATATAATACTAAATCCAAATAACGCTAACCAAGTAACATATATAATCAATATACTTATATCCCCCCTTTGAAGGTGCCTTTTTCCAAAGGCATAAGGCATAGGATACCAGGCCTTCTACTATACACCCCACAGTACTCTACAGCTATATAGCTATCATGTCTCACTACCTTTCAATATCACAATAGTTCATTAAGGCCTTACTTCCCAGGTACCCCAATAGCCTCAAATTGTGTACACAAAATCCTTAAATCCCTAGCCCCAAATGGCCCCTATTTATTAGTATATTATATATAGAAATGCAATCTGGGATTGGGGATTTAGGCAAAGGATTTAGGTGATTTAATGTACCTAAATATGGGTTTCAAGGTACACTTTTAAGGTCTGGGATTTATATAATTGTGTACCATACCAGTAATATAAGGCAATGGGAATTGTGTACATATAAGGCAATCAAGGTACCTTAATATCCTAGAATAAGTCCGTTAATGGCCAATATAAATACTAATGGAAGATACTTAAAAGCTCTAGAATTAAAGGCTCTTTTTCTACGTGATTGAATACGGTTAATGGCCGCTTACATACTCATACATAATCATATCATAAGTACATTCCGGCCTTAAACCATAGCATTTTAAAAATAATAGATAATATATTTGTATATTTAAAATATTATTTGTATCTTTGCAGTTGAAAATTATAAATAACATTATTAATAACCGAGGGTTAATTCCCTCCCAAAATTCAATTCATTATGAACAAGACATTCATTATCCCAAACAAGGAACAGGAAGCAAATAACTGGATCGCAATGGGCAATGCTTCTACATTAGGTAAACTCTTCGATAAAATCAATTTCGAGGATCCTAACAAAGATCAGGCTTATCAATTAACTAAGAATTTATTCGATGCTAATATCAGAATCGATTACATTCAAGGTTACATTGATAACCAGGAAGTAGCTCATTATATCTTTGCTTTCTTAGGTACAGGATTCAGAGACAAAGATCAGCTCTATATCCAAGACTTCCTCTCTAATCTTAATGATCTATTCGATTGGGAAGGAACAACTACTCTTACTTATATCGAAGGCAATACATTCATCGGAACATTTAACATTTAAACATTATGACAACATTTAATTCAATCTCAGAGATCGTTAACGCAATTGCTAACTTCAATTCAGTTGCTAACTTCAATAAGGAACCATTTATCTTGGTTCCTTCCTACACTGGAGAATATATCCCTAACTGGGATACTATCACAGAAGATGGTCCTAATGCTAAGGAAGGTAACCACTTCCTTACATTGCCAGAATACATTATCTATGGCATACAGGATTACCTTGCACAAGATGGCATGGCTATGCTTATCTATATTCCTTTAACTCTAGAGGCACTTGATCCTAAAATCAATGCCCTACGAGATAAACTAAAGGAAATCGTTAACACTGATATATCCTTAGGCGATGATGATTACGTTGACTATATTCCAGATACATTCTGGTCATTATACTATATGCTTATCGGTAAGGCTAATTTATCTAAGGATCCTAACAAGGCATTCCAGGCCTTACTCCAGGATCCTCACATGACAGAGTTACTAAATGATTTCGAGGATTGCTACTATTACGGAGATCCTATGGATACCAGTAACATATATAATAACATTCAACCATGGGCTTATGAGGATTACGATCTCTCATATCTTCACAAATAATATTAACCAGGGAGAAGGCTAATCACTTTCTCCCTTAACACTTTACACATATGAAAGAGCTATTTACAATCCTTGCAGGACCTTTCCTCCAGGCATCATCCAGAGATAAACGCTTAACAGTAGTATATTTACTTATACTGTTTACATTCTTAACTCTAGTATCACTTATATAAACCATAGCCCTACCTATACATACTGGTAGGGCTTTAATGTGTTAGTGTACTTAACTATTCCATTAATGGCCTAGTGGATTTATAAAAAGCTTAACCCAGTTCCTACATTCGCTAATCCAGTTACAGCATCCTATATCCTTATACCAGTAATATAATATTAGCGACATAGCCCAGGCAATTTTGACCGCCTATGGCCTTTATAGGAGCCTTTACTTAAACCTTGATTTACCCTCAATGGCCCTGTATGTATCTACCATTTATACCTTATATACCCTCATACCGGTATTACCATACCCATGCGACATTTATGGCCGAAAATCCTTATTGGTACCATTAATGGCCATAATTTTGACAAAATTTTATTTTCAAGAATTTTAAGAAAAATATTAATTAAATCTAAAATTTTAAATTTTTAACTCTAAATATTTTGAAAATTCAAATTTACGTTTTAAGGTATCTAAAATTAGTTAGATATATAATTATATTAATTAATAGAAAAAGCATTTTTGTGTGCGCACACAATTACTTTAAATCTAATATTATAATATAGTACTTATTATATAGAATATAGAGAAAAAGCACTCTAATAATAAAATTTTTGAGAAAAACAAATTTTTAATATTAAAAAATCTAAAATTCATTATTTTCTTGATTTAAATCAAAAATAATATATTTCTAGAAAAAAATCTCAAAAATTATTTGGTGGTTTAAAAAATTTGTCGTACCTTTGCAGCAGATTTAAAAAACAAAGTAAATCTAAAACTAATAAAGGGTTATTAGTGGATATATTAATTTATTGTGATATTAGATATACGTATATAAATAAAAACGTGCAAAACTATCTAAGACAAAGACACTTATAAAATATGAGTTTATAAGAGAACACAAAATATTATTTATTAATTTAAAAATTATTTGAAATATGAGTAATTTTGATTTAAATTCATTTTTTAGTAATGACCTTTTAAAAACAAACAAAGGTGGTGCAAAAGAAAGTATCTACAAAAAAGATATTTTTGAGGGTGTTGAAAATAAAAAGTCTTTGCGTACTAAATTACGCAAATTAATGTTTAATTATTGTAGTTCAATAATTAATATTACAGATAGCGAAAAAGCAAAAAATCTCGCAAAAGATTTTTTTAATTTTTACGCTTCTGTTTACAAAGTAAATGATTTTTCTTTGTCTTCTGTTTCTTCTGCAAATACAGAAGAAAGTAAAAAGGAGATTTTAACAAAAGGGCTTGAAAAATTTAATACTTTGTTAAATGAGAAAGATAGTACTACAAAAAATAAAAAAGGTAGTACTAAGTAACTAATATTAAAAGGTAGCATTAATTTGCTACCTTTTTCTTAACTCTAAAGGTATGCAATTAAATATTGATTTTATATTTGCAGCGTTTAAACGCTTTTATAACTATAAAAATAATGAAACAATAAACTTTCTAAGATTTTTAGTTATAAAGCATTTAAACGCTAAAAAAGCAAAGAATAAAAAAGTAATAAGTAAGTTACTTATTACTTTAAATGAATATTGTAGCATTATTTTAAATACTAATATTAATATCACTACCTTTAATAATGATATTATAAGTATTATTTTACGTTTTAATAGAGTACAAATTTACTAATAAAAGGGACAAAGAAAGAATCTTTGTCCCTTATCTTTATTTTTCATTTTTTCATATTGCATCAACCGTGGTCCGAAATAAGTACCTGGACTTTTTAACCCCAATATTAAGGAGATCCGAAATAAGTACCACATCCTTTTGATCCTCGTATTAAAGGAGATCCTAGCCTGGATTTCCAACAAATCCCACATGCACACATGCTCACACAAAAAGACCCTTAACTAACTTCCCAGCCAATTAAGGGTAATAACCACATCTAATAAAATAGTTGGATTAATTTAAAACCTAAAAACTTAAAACCTAAAAACCTAAATCCAATAAAATAGTTCTATATCAAATAATAATAGTCCTATTCATCCTCAGGAGAATATTTAAACTCTTTGATAGGATATGCCTTAACATATTCATCATAATGGTTAATAATATCCTCATAGGATTCCTGAGTTAATCTGGTAAGCCTTAACACCTTATCCATTTCATTCATATTAACCACTCCATCTCTCTGAAGATTTACATAATCCTCAAACTCCTTCTGAGTTGCTTTTAAATTTGCCATAACTGTATACATCCTATAATAGATAAACAACCAAATAATAAATCCATGAGAAAGATATAAGAAAATCTAATCCTATCTTCCTTATCCATATTCCCTATTGCTAAGAGTATCATTAACATATGTATAAAGAAAAATACTCCCAATCCTAACGGGATAACTGCAATTACTTTTGTAATCATAATCCAAAATACAAATTTAAAATTTCCATTAACTGATGAAGATAAGTACCTCTGAAAACATTGGTACCAAGTCTCATAGTATAATTAAGTACTCCATCCATATAAGTATCAAACTTAACCCTTACATAACTACCATTAACCTTTATCCTATAACCAGAAAAACCCTTAACCTCGTATTTATTAAATCCCAATCCTAATAAAAGGCTTGGAGTTAATGATATAGGATGAATTTTCTTATTAACTAATTCTATAGATTTATCCAATGGTATCTCATTTACCTCTCTAGATAATACCTTTAGCGGCATAATACCAATCATAGCTTCATCTATCATATTTACTCTACCAAGAACTGGCAAAAATTTACTTGTAGTTAAATTATTCCTTACATAACCTACTACAAGGTCCTTTAAATGATATGGTATTCTTTCTTGGTATTTCTTCGCTGCTTTAGTATCTATTACTATCGCATTATCATACCAACCATCATAATAAGGACGTACAGTATTTAGATCTTCAAAAGGATCTTTACTATAAAATAACTTGTTAATTAAAATATCCTGGCTCATATTAATCTAATCTAGTTGGTCTTCCTATTACTACAGTAGATATACCTTTATGTGATCTATATACTGCAACTATAACATACTCATCTGATCCCTTAATGGTATCAATGGATCTTTCATAATGGAATACTCCATTACTACCAATACTATGCTTATAAGATTTAGAATAATCCTTTTTCTTGGGTTCCTTCTTAACATACTCTTTCTGCTTTACCTCTTTATTAGAAGTTTCTTGCTGGCTGCAATTCTAGTATCTTGCAGCCAGCATAAATACTATTAACTTCTTCATATTACTTATTGATTTTAGAGATTAACTTCCATACCATATAGAAAGGCATTATCATCCAAATTGATATGAATGTTAATGTTTTATTTAACTGAGGTACCATTTTATTCTGAATGAATATCAGAGTTACAATAAAGGATGGTACCAGTGCAATAATATATAAGATACCTATTATTTTCCAACCAGTGTACATAACTTTTCAATTTTAACATTTAACTTATTAAGAATATCAGCTTCATCACTATTAAGGAAATCCAAATCCTTAATTGATTCTAAGAGAGTTGGAAGTAACTTACTAAGGTTTCTCTTAGACTTGAATGCTTCATAAAAACTTAGAGCATCTTCTTTTCTCCAGGCGTTGCCTTGTTTATTCCTTTCTACCCGGTGATAAGTATGATCTTTAGAATGAGGTTGTCTATTCACTTTGATCTGATTCTCTAACTTGGCAGATTTAGTTTCCTTGTCGACTGATACTACCTTAGTAATCTCCATTAGAGTTCTGCCATCGAAGTAAATTACTTCATCCCCAACTTCCAGTCGTGTTTCGAGTTTTGATTTTTTCATTTTATATCTATTTTTAATTATTTGCAAAGGTACAAATAAAAATTGATTAATACAAATTTTTAAAGTACTTTTTTAATATTTTCTCAGGAACTTTGTTAGGCTGGTATATGAAGGGTCTCTTGATACCTTGAGCTTTTAATTCTTCGATATCAATTTCAGATAAAAGAACGGCATTATTCTTAAAACCCCCTGGAGTATTAGGTGACCACATAAAGTGTGCTGGTATTTCTCCCTGGAATGTTAAACCTTCTTTACCATATAAGCCCATCAAATAAGGGTATATAGTTCCATCATCCATTAAAAGGTAATTATGATGTGAATCTACCCTTGAAGGATTATTGATTTCACCAAGATGATAGATATGATGTGAACCTTCCAAGATAACTGGTCTACCAAACCACCACTTAGGATATCTCTTTAATAAAGTATCATCTGATTGCTCAAATGATTCCCAGGGAGCCATATCATCCACCTCTTCTTTTCTTAATTTAGCTAAGAATAGATCCTTGCTATCATGAAGAAGTTGGAGAGCTTTATCTTCTGCTAATCTCCAAGTCCAAAAAGCACAGGAGAAACAGAGTCCTTTTTCTTCCATTATTTTAAATATCTTAGAGGATGGTTCATAATCCTCTAGATTGTACTCATTAGTACATAAATTGCAATGTTTAGCCATAATTTTTAAAATTAAATTAATACTTTATTTTATTTATATTTGAATATAGAACTCCTGATACAGTTGGTGTACTCTGCAATACTCATTCTTCTAATCCTTGATTATATAACTTAATAAATATTGTAATTATGGCAACAACAAAACAGATTGAATTCGCTAAAGAGGTCTATCTTGCAGCTAAAGAAGGTGAGATTGATCCAGTATTTGTAACCGCTCAGGCTTGTTTGGAGACCGGTTGGGGTAAAAGTAAGGTTGGTAAGTTCAATATTTTTGGTATTACTAAAGGTTCTTGGACTGGAAAAACCGTTTTGATCCTTACAACAGAGTATTTTAGTACTCCAAATAAGGTATTCAAGGCTCCAGAGAAGAAAATTTCAGTGGTTAAGCTTAGTCCAACTAAGTTTAAGTACACTGTCCAGAGACTTTTTAGAGAATATGAGTCTCTAGAACAGGCTTTAGAAGATCATACGGCTATCTTTAAGAAGAGTATGTATGCTGATGCTTGGCCATTTAGAAAGGATCCAGTGAAATTTGCAGAGAAAATCTGTGATAATATGGGTGCAAAGTATGCAACTTCACCAAGTTATCTGGTAAGTTTGAAGTGTATGATCGGTCAGATCAAAAGCTATTCCAAGAATTGGTAAATTATGAAAAAATGTTACAAGGACCTGAAGATTCTGGGGATTTGTGCAGGACAAGGAGCTCTATTATTCCCTTGGAGGAAACAACTACTCGGGAATATAGAGCCCCGAGCCGTCTTTCATACCCAGAAGGAAGAGCAATGGCGTTTGAATTTTGGAAAAATTCCATTTTTAAGGAACGGATTACCAGAAAAATGGCATCCAGATATCATTCTAAGCTCTCCAGATTGTGGTGCAAGCTCCACAATGAGACTTTCAAAAGCCAAAGAATTAGGAAACCCAGAAAAAAATAAGTCTATTCAACTGGTTATTGAAGGTATAATGCAATATCAACCAAAAGTTTTCATGATAGAAAATGTTCCTAGATTGATGAATCTTATGCCAGAAAAGATTTGGCAAGAAGCATTACCTAATTACCATATATCCTTCAAGGTTAATTCAGTAAGTGATTTTGGTAATTCTCAGGTATCAAGGAAAAGGTTAATTATTATAGGAATAAAAAATACCGCTAAGAGTTATATTAATTGTTTCGATATAATATTTAGTGTTAATACTCCTAAGCTCTCTAGATTTATTCTGGATGCAGCCAATACGCAACCTTTAATTCCTTTTGATAAAGTATTAGCTATGTATGATTATAGGAAATTACCTAAAAAGAAAAACCTTACGGTTAAGGAAATTCAACATCTATGGACTCATGATTTCAAGGATGAAAAGAAATGGCCTATAAAGACAGCTAAAATGCAGACTTTACCAGGAGTTTATAAGCTTGATCCAGATAAACCTCCACTTACATTAAGACCAGCTGATAGACAGTTTAGACCAGATGGATTACCACTAGGTATTCAGGATTTTAAGAATATCCAGGGTTTTCCTAAAAGATTCCAGATATACATTCCTGAAGAGAACTATCTGTACTGGTTGAACAAAGCTAGATATACTATAGCTAAGGGAGCAGTATATGAAGTTGGTATTTGGTTTAAAAAGTGTATCAGAAAATCCATGTCCTAGGGAACCTTTTCAATATATATTCAATATATATATTTTTTAGAAGGTAATAAAATAGGATTTAGGATATATAGATTTAGGATAAAGGATAAGGATATTTTTTCCTTCGGAAAAAAGGTATTCGGTTTTGTAAACAAAACCTCATACATATATGCGTATACGTAAAGGAACTGAGTATCTTTTGAATAAGCTTCTAGACAAGAAAGTACTATATTCATTCAAACATTTAAATTTCACTACAATGAAAAGAAAGAAACATATATCAGTAAAGAATCACGGAGAATATTATCCAAACATGGATTTGAAAGTATTCCGTAATCTTATCAAACAGTTAGGAAATTCTATTATTTCATCTTCTAAACCAGATACACATGGTGTTAAGGTAAGAGAAACTCTGAGAACTTATCAGGTTACTCTTTACCTCAAAAAGAATCCAAAATCACCAGAACTTGGTAGAGAGTTAGGAAATATCATTCACAAGTTTATCCTTAAGCATTGGGATGAAGCTTCTAAAACGGCTTATCATCAACTGGTAGATTGTTCACTACATGGAGATATTTAATAAAAATCTTAGAGTTATATTCACTCTTGGTTTATTGGGTTTGACTATTTACCTTTACTTCAGGAATTCCCAACTACATCAGCAAGTTAAACAATTGCAGATCGTTCAGGGTTCCACATCAAGCAAGTCGGATACGGTTTATTCAACCAAACCATACTCTCCAGTAGTTGGTTATCCGACTATCCAGGTACCAAATATCGTTACCTTCTACTCAAACCAGAAAAGAAGTAAATCGGCCGCTTCTTTCTCTAATGGGTCTGGTTCTGCAACAAATGATGTTGGTTGCGATTCACTAGTTCAATTTCTATTAGATAACAGCCATCTCAAGGTATATTCGGTTCATAATATCGATTCCATCACCTTAGGCAGTACTTCTAAAGATTTTGAACTAGACCTGGATTTTTATAAGTATAATTGGGTTAATAATCAATTAACTAGTAAGCCAATCAATTTTCTAGAAAGGTTTAAACCTTACACCTATATTTCTTATAGGTACTTCCATAATATTATGGATGCTGGGTTTGGATTAAGTTTCAAGACTAAAACTCTTATATATAAGGTTGGGGTTAATACCTTCTATTATCCTAAATATAAAAAGGATTTAGGGTTAGACCTCGAATTTAAACTAGAATATAATTTTTAGTATGGCTAAGAAAATTATTGAAGCTCCTACTACACTCTCTAGAAGTGAGCTCGATATTCTTGCTAGAGTACCAAATGATGTATTCCTATTTTCCAGTTTTTGTTTCGTTATTCATCCAGTTCGTGGTAAGGTAGCATTTAATTTGTACCCTTATCAAAAAGCTGTGTTATATCAATTTATTAGAGATAGATTTAATGTTATCCTAAAGTTTAGACAGGCTGGTATCACTGAGTTGATATCTATGTATTGTTTATGGTTAGCTATGTATCACCCTAATAAAAAGATAAACATTATCTCTATCAAAGATAATACTGCTAAAAAGGTACTTAAGAAGATTAAGTATATGTACAAAAATCTACCTTGGTATCTTCAAACACCCATTATTAATGGTAGAGCTGGTGAATATGGATCTGCTTCTGTAATGGAGTTCGATAATGGTTCATTTATTGAATCTATTCCTACTTCACCGGAGGCAGGTCGTTCTGAGTCTTTGTCTCTCCTTGTGATAGATGAAGCTGCTATGGTACGTTGGGCTTCCCAAATTTGGGCTGCTGCTGTACCTACTCTGTCTACTGGTGGATCCGCTATTGTAAACAGCTGTGTTACAGCTGATACTCAAATAGTAACCAAGAAGGGTCTACTTAATATAGGTACTATTTGCCCACAAAGATTTGGAATTCAAGATATATCTATGTTAGGCATAGAAGTATTGACACATAAACTACAATGGAAAAAGGTTACTCATTCGGTAAATAAGGGCAAGTTAAAAACTTGGAAGATAAAAACTTCCAAAGGTACAATTTTGAAATGTACACCTGCTCATAAATTATTAACTACCCAAGGCTGGAAGCCTGTAAAAGAGATTGTAGAAAAAGATTTACGAGTTATAGAGTATGATTTAGGTTTAGAGGACTTAGAAAAAATTCCAATTACTACACCACCAAAGGAAGTGATATGGAAAGAAATCTTTGGTTATCCTAATTATCGTATATCTAATCAAGGTGTAATAGAACGTAAAACCACTCAAGGTTGGGTAGTTAAAGAAGGTAGACTTACTGCAAATGGTTATATGAGGATCAAACTTTGGGATCATAATACCAAAAAGAACTTTCATGTTCATAGGCTTGTATGGGAAGCATTTAATGGTCCTATACCAGATAATATGGTAATTGATCACTTGGATATGGATCCAACACACAACTACATAACCAATCTTGAATTGGTAACTGTAGCCGAAAATACACTAAGAGCTACTAGATATAGTTATCAAATGGCTGTTGGTAGTAGAGTAGGTAAAATCAAAGACTTACAGACTGTAGGTATTATCAAAGAGATGTGGCCAAAAGTCAAACATCTTAAATCCTCTGGTAGTAATGGTAATGGTTACTCTAAGTTAATTATAGATGAAGTATTCAATAGAACTGGATATGTAATCAATAAACCTTATATAACAAAGATTATCAAGAAACTTAGGACTACAGGTGTAACACTTTCTAAAGTAAAAGTTCTCAAGGAATTCATGGCAAATATATATGATATTTCCGTTGAGGATGATCAATCATACTTTACTAATCCATCTTTACCTTCTCATAACACACCAAAGGGTTTAGGTAACTTCTACCATTCTACTTGGGTAGATGCTATGGCTGGTGGTAATCCATTTACACCAATCAGACTAAGATGGCAAATGCACCCAGAACGAGATGAACACTGGTACAAGGAAATGGCTTCAGCTTTAGGACCTAGAAGAACTGCTCAAGAGGTAGATGGAGACTTCCTTGGTTCAGGTAATACTGTCTTTGATCTGTTAGATATCAGAGATATAGAAAATTGCCTATCTGATTATCCGCCTATTAAAAAGAGGTATAATGGTCAGTATAGACAATTTAACTTACCTGAAAGGGATAAAGTATATTTCTTAGGAGCCGATGTTGCAACTGGTAGAGCAACTGACTACTCATCATTTACTCTTATGGATAAAGCTGGAGAAGAACAAGCTTGTTATAAGGGTAGAATGCCAGTAGATAAGTATGCCAGGTTACTTGGTGATACTGGACAGTTATTCAATTATGCTACTATAGCTCCTGAGTCTAATGATGTAGGTTTGGCTGTAACTTCCCAACTACAGATGGAAGGTTATCCAAAACTGTATTACTATCAGAAGATGGTAAAGAAGAAAGGTAAATCTAGACCAGAAATGGATAAATCTCCTGGATGGTTAACTACCAACAGTAACAGATCTGTTATCATAGATGGTCTAGAGAATGATGTTAGAGAAAATAATATTATTGTAAAAGATCCTTTCTTTGTTCAGGAAGCATATACATTTATATATGATTCATTAAATAGACCTGTTGCTATGGGTAAGCACAGAACTAATTCTGAAGCTGAAGATGATAGTGATTTGGTTTATGCAGATGATGATATTATGGGTAAAGCTATAACCAATCATATTAGGAAAGGTAAAACAAATGTAATAGTACAACCACGATGAAAAATCCATTTTCAAGATTCTTCAAAAAACCTGTACAGAATGCTCCTCCTGTACAGAATAAAGAAGACACAAAACCTGCTAAGGTTACTGGCATAGATCCAGGAAGAGTTTCTGTACCAGAAGATTCAGCAGGTATTTTGGGAGCTATAAGAGGATTTACTCCAGTAGTAGATCCTTCTTTCCGTGTAGAAGTAATCAAATTACTTCGTGATCTATATAAGATCAATCCAGATGTAAGTATAGCTTTGCTTGATACTTTCAAGTTAGCTAATACTGGTCATACCGTTACTTTTCCAAATAATACAGATAAGGAAGCTGAAGCTATGAGGAATCACCTTAATAAGGTTACCGATAAATGGTCTCAGTATACTGCTGGTATTAATGGTTTAGTTAACAAGATGATAGTTCAATTGATCATAGGTGGAGCTATATCTGTAGAAGGTGTACCAAGTCAAGATCTTGATACACTTGATACAATTCTCTTTATTAAACCAGATACTATCAGATTTAAAAGGGAAACCAATGGTGTATACCAACCTTATCAAAAGAACCCAAATCATTTCATTAAACAAGGCGAGTACATTAAGTTGAACACTCAAACTTATGTGTATGCTAGTATGTATAATGATACAGATGAACCCTATGGAATACCTATGTTCATGGCTGCTCTTGACTCTTTAAAGGGTCAATCAGATATGAGAGTTAACTTCAAACATATAATGGAGTTAATTGGTATGGTAGGATTCTTAGAGGTTAAGATGGCTAAACCTGATCAGAATGGTAATGAAAGTACAAAAGCTTATCAAGCTCGTTTGAACAAAGAACTCAGAGATCTTAAACGTAATGTTAAAGATGGTATGAAGGATGGTATAGTAACTGGTTTTATAGATGATCATGAATTCACTATGAACTCTACTACTAAAGATATGGGCAATGTTGATAAAGCTTGGAGTATGAATCAACAATCTGTTGCAAATGGTTTAGGAGTTAATGGTTCAATTATTGGAGTTACTTCTGGAGGAACAGCTGAAGGTAATGGCGTAGTGTTATCTAAAATGATCAGCCAGTTAAATAATATCCAAATGATTGTAACTTATGCTTTGAAATTCTTATACTCTCTAGAATTACGTCTAGCTGGCTTTAATAATAAAGGTATGAGAATTACCTGGAAACCTTCAACTATTGCTGATGATGTAAAGGTTCAACAGGCAAAGCAGTATAAAATCCAAAATCTTGATCTGTTATATAAGGCAGGTATTATCAGCCAATATCAGTATGCTTGGGAAATGGGTTATGATTCACCAGATGAAAAAGAACCAAGAGTTTCACTTGAGGATCAGTTCAGTAAGGGTAATTCTGACCCACAAGAAGGTACAAAGAAAAAACAGAGACAAGATGATAAAAATCAATCAGCTAGAAGATCAAGAGATAAGACTAATCCTAGTCCTTCTAGAGGTGATCAAAATACAAAACCAAGATAAGTTATGACAAAGAAAGTAAATCAAATCCATTCCAATAAGGAAAGGATGGAATCAATGATTATAGGTAGTGGTCATACTATTATGGCTGGTTTCCTACCTACTGGAGTAGAACCACAGACTTTCTCTGAGAATTTCTACAGATGGAACCATGTTTCAAGAGAGTCAGTAGAGAAATTGGGTTTGTTTGGTAGTGATATTGATTATAATACCTACTATCCAAATCTTACTAAAGAGGATCTTACTCCTAATGCTGATGAATTTATCGAGCCAGTTTTTAGATTGTTATCAGCTACAATCGTTTCAAAGAACTGGAATCCTACAGACTTTAGTCAACCTGGAGTTCTTAAAGCTTCAATGAGAATGCTTTTAGGTCAAACCGTTAACTGTGATCACTCTACTGACATAGGTAATGCTATTGGTTCAGTATCTCAAGTTATGTGGCAGGAAGGTTACAAGGATGGTAACTTTGTTATCCCAGCCGGTATTAATGGTGTACTTAAGATTGATGGTAAAGCTAATCCACGTATTGCTAGAGGAATCCTCATGGATCCACCTTCAATACACAGTAATTCTGTAACTGTACAGTTTAAGTGGGAGAAATCTCATCCAGGTATGGATGATAGAGATTTCTGGGATAAGCTTGGTACTTATGATGAAAAGGGAAATATGATTCGTAAGGTAGTTACTGAAGTAGTAAGATACCTGGAAACATCTCTTGTTTCACATGGTGCTGATTCATTTGCTCAAAAGATCGGAGAAGACGGTAAGATTATCAATCCTGAGTTTGCTAAAAGAACTTGGACATCTTTTGCAGAGTATCAGGAAGATACAAAGAAAGCATATTATTTCACTGATTTCAAGGATGATATTAATTCATACCAAGAAAATAACGATACTCCTCAGAATAATATAAATCAGAATAACCAAATTAATAAGGAGACAATGAATAAAGAATTACAAGAATTTCTCGAGAAACTCTTCTGTGATAAAGGTTTATCATTGGCAGAGGGTCAGGAGGTAAGTACTGAATTAGCACTGTCTGCAGTTCAGTCATTGGTAAGCGGTAAGAAGGATTTGGAAACTAAAATTACAAATCTTACTACCGAGAAGGATCAGCTTACTGAACAGATTACTCAGAAGGATGCAGAAATTGCAAACCTTCAGGCTATGTCTACAGTAGGTAAGAATTATATTGCTTCTCTTCGTGAGGAGGTAGTTGGTAATTACAAGAAGTTGAAGGGTGATCAGGCCGATGAGACTATTGTTACTATGCTTAATGCAGATACAACAGGTCTTCAGACTTTGATTTCTCTTAACAAGGATTACAAGGATCAGTTGGAAGAGAAGTTCCCACTCACATGTTCTAAATGTGGTTCACATGATGTAACTCGTGGTTCTTCTGTAGTTGAGAATCCTAAGGAAGGTGAAGGTACTACTTCTAATTCCGAAGTACCTTCAACTGATGATGCCATTAACGACTTGTATCATCAGAAAATGAACTCTAAATAATATAATTATGAAAGAAACAAATTTGACAATGTGGGGAGAGGAAACTCTTAGAGCCACTATTTATAAGTCTGAGTCACACAAGTTGCACCAGTCTTTTACAGTAAAGAGTGAAAAGAAAATTTACCAGGGTCAGCCGGTAGCTCTTAATAACGATGGTACTATTCAGCCTTATACTGGTGTTGCTGGAGAAATTTATCTTGGCATCGCAGTTACAGATAGTATCAATCCAGCTTATCAGCCACAGCGTAATGTAGCTCTCGAAGTTACAGTAGCAGTAGAAGGCTTTATGATTTGTAATTGGGTATCTAAGGGGGCTCTTAGTGCTGGTTATGTTAAAGTAGATGGTACTATGCTCAGTGATCATTTCCCAATAGCAGCTACTTCTGATACAGCTACTAATTTCATCGCTTTGAATTCAGCTGATGAAGCTAATGAGGTAATTCAGGTATTGGTAAAGTAAAACAAATAAGCATTATATAAAATGGCAGAAATCGATATTTCAAAGATGAAGGCAGAGGATTTCAAGAAAGATCTGATGCCTATGGTTGTACAGTTGGAAGCTGTTCGTAACGGTAACAACAACAAGAAACCAGTAGAAATCTCCTTTGAGGAGTTGGTAAAAGGTAAGTATGGTATCACACTTGATACTCTGTATGAGAAGATTGGTATTAACCCAAAGGTTGATACTATGCAGAATATTTACAGTATGCCAGACCAGAGTATTAGATGGATCGTTCCAGAGATCATTAGAGCAGCTATTACTCTTGGTATGCGCCAGGCTCCATTCTATCCAAATATTATCACCGCTGATCAGCCTATCAATGGTTTACAAGCTATCATGCCTCATATCAATATGAGTGATGCTTCACCTGCTAGAGTAAACGAGGCTGAGACTATCCCATTGGGTACCGTATCATTTGGTCAGAAATCTATCCGTCTGTTCAAGATTGGTAAAGGTTTCAAACTTACAGATGAGGTTCGTGATTATGTATCTCTTGATGTTTTAGGTATTTATCTCCGTGATTTTGGTATTAAGCTTGGTTATGCTATGGATACTCTGGCACTAGATACACTTATCAATGGTAACCAGGCTGATGGTTCAGAGTCTGCTCCAGTAGTTGGTGTATATGATAAGGCTAATGGTATTAAGTATAAGGATCTTCTCCGTATTTGGGTACGTGCTGCTCGTATGGGTCGTAACTTTACTACAATGATTGGTGGTGAGGATCAGGCTGTTGAGATGTTGGATCTCCCAGAGTTCAAGCAGCGTAGTAGTGGTACTACCCAGGCAACCTTTAACTTGCATTCTCCGGTTCCAAATCAGGCTGATTTCTATATCCATCCTGGTTGTCCTGCTAAGCAGATTATTCTTATTGATACTTCTGCAGCTTTGATGAAGTTGACTGCTAAACAGTTGTCAATGGAATCAGAGAGAATTGTATCAAATCAGACAGAGGCAGTATATGCTACTCTTACAACTGGATTCTGCAAGATGTATCATGATGCTACAATCATGCTGGCTTCTGATAAGGATTTCTCTCAGAATGGTTTCCCTAGCTTCATGAATATTGACCAGTTCTTGGGAGTAGATCTCGAGTAATATTTCATACTACAATTTAAACTTGGGTGATCTATTATTTAGGTCACCCTTTAAACAAAAATCCATTTTAAATAAAATAAATATGGCAACACAGAAAGTAGCTTTGGGTAGCAAAGCATATTCATTTCATGATCAGGCTCTTGGTATTACAATTGTAAAAGGAGAGGTTATTGAACTTACCTCACGTCAGCTCCAGTCTAAGCACATTAAAAATGCTTTGAACGGTGGTCATCTTCGTTTTGTAAATGAACCTGTAGATAAGTACAGTAAGGATGATCTCGAGAAATTGGATAATAAACTTATTAAAGCTCTCAATAAAGGTACAACTGTTGAGAAGGTAGCAAAGGACTTTTCACTTGAAGAGGCTAAGCTTTTGGCTAGTCGCCACGAGATTGAAGTAGAAGCTTCAGATACTACAAATACTATCATTTCTGCTATTGCAGAAACACTCGATGAAAAGTAAAAATATAAGATATGAATGTAGCCTTTGTATATGTCACTAAAGGTCTACAAGTTTCATTCCGTATTATCAGTAAAGTCCCAGCTGGTGTAACAACTAGTTGGGACTTTGGGGATTATAAGGGGAGTAGTTCTAATGATCGTTCTCCTTCATATACCTATGAGACTGCAGGTTTTTATACAGTAACCTTGAGAGTGACAAAGGATGAAGAAACTATTGAGCAATCTCAATTAGTTATGGTTAGTGAGGATGAAAGTATAACTACTCATCTCTCAGATAGTATTTATAATCTCATCGATAATTATATACCACCAGAACTTGGTAATATAACGATGGATCAAAAGGTAACTTATATTACTAAATGGCAATTGTATTTAGGTCCTCTAGTAAATCATGAGATACTTCCTGATAAATATCAAGATGAACTTGCTTATGAAGGACTAGAAAATCAATTGGTAATGGAATTGGCAGCTTGGGAATATCTTAATGTTCAGCTTACTGCTTTATTAGCCAAGACCAATGATTTCTTCTCTAAATTCCAAAGTCAATCAGGAACTTCAGAAGAAGATTCAGAAGATCCTAATACTAGAATTAAGAGTATCACTACTGGTCCAACAGAAGTAGAATATTATGACAAGTTCTCTGATTCTATAGCTTCATGGTGGAAATATTACATGCAAGCTTTACAACCTGGAGGTATAATTGATGAACTTAGAATTAACCTATGTACTCTTGCTCAACGTTTAGAGATATATTTACCTTTCTGTGATAAGGTACGTACATCAGTAGTTCCTAAGGTAGTAAATCGTAGGAAAGCTGGTCCTCTTGGTGGACCAAATCCTATTGCTCCTTTGAACACAGGTAATCTTTAAACACTAAGCTTATGGGTCTTTCTTCTAAATATCTATCAAATAAAGCTTGGGAACGATATAAGAATATCATAAAGAACTTCATGGATAAAGATGCTGGTAGGCAAGTTATAACTTGGAAAAGGCACATTGATCAGATAGGAGCTTTTGGTGAGGATGATGGTAATCAATACATTGATGTTCAACTAGAAGCTCTCTGTTATTACAATGTATTCAGAAACTGGCCTATCAATAAACCTACTACTTCTGGAGAGTTAGATGATGAGAATCTTACTATTTATGTGACTAAACGTCAGATAGAAAGTTTAGGTTATATCAATTCTGATGGTTATTGGCAATTTAATTGGTCTGAAGATAGATTCATTATTAACGGTATAGTCTATAAACCTTCAGGAGATACTCAAGTAGCTCAAGCTAAAGATGAAGCTTTATGTTTTATCGTTATCCTAAAACGTGATAGAGATACTAAATTTTAAATTTTAAATTTTTATTTATTATGTATAACAGTAAGTATTATACTTGTGAACAGATAGATCAGCGATTGTTAGAGGGTTATTATGATGATGCTGTAGCCGCTGGTTATACTGGTTCTAAAGCTCAATATTTAGCTGGGTTATTAAAAGCTATCAATTATTCGGCTAATCCTAATATAACTGCAGATAAAGTAGTATATAACCACGCTATAAGTGGTTTAACGTCTAAAAACGTGCAGGAAGCCATTGACGATGTGTGTTCCAAACTCAGCGACTTATCAAATAATTTTACCGGATTTTCAAAGTCCTTCACTTTCGATAAAGAGAGTAATAGTCAAGTTGAACTTAATGATGTAAAATTCAAGAAAGGGCAATATGCTTGTATAATGGTAAAGACTACCCCGGCAATTTCAACTGTATATAATGGAAATGCTACCAATATGGGAGAACCATATCCTAGTATTAGCATCACAGATGGTTTTGGAGAAGTAATTATAGGACCAGCTACATCAGGCAATGCTTTTCTTGGTTATTTTGGCTATCCTTCAGTAAGTTCAGTTCCTATTGGACATACTACTGATTTCACCATATTTGTTATGGAATCTGCCGATGAACTCCCAATAAAAGTGCTGACCCAGCAGAATACTGAGTATATTCAGAAGAATACTGAGGATATTCAGAAGAATACTGAGGATATTCAGCAGAATACTGAGTATATTCAGAAGGTAAATTCTGAATTAAATATACCTATCATAGAAAAATCTATAGGATATAATTTTTCTGAATCTGAATTTCTATGTAGTATAAATACTAGAGTTATAAAATCAGGTCAATATATAAAAGTTAAAGTAAAGACGACTCCTGCTATTACTACGACTTATTTAGGCAATGCAAGAGGTATGACTCAACCATATCCTCACATAGATATAGAAAATGGTATTGGAGAAGTAATTATAGGACCTGCAACGTCAGATAATGGAACTTTGCTAAACTTTGGATACAGATCTGGTTCTTCTGTAACTGCTGCTCATAAAGCTGAATTTATAATTGGTGTGTTTAATTCAAACCACACAGTTACTCTTAAAGAACAAGTTCAGAAGAATACTGAGGATATTCAGCAGAATACTGAGTATATTCAGAAGGTAAATTCTGAATTAAATATACCTATCATAGAAAAATCTATAGGATATAATTTTTCTGAATCTGAATTTCTATGTAGTATAAATACTAGAGTTATAAAATCAGGTCAATATATAAAAGTTAAAGTAAAGACGACTCCTGCTATTACTACGACTTATTTAGGCAATGCAAGAGGTATGACTCAACCATATCCTCACATAGATATAGAAAATGGTATTGGAGAAGTAATTATAGGACCTGCAACGTCAGATAATGGAACTTTGCTAAACTTTGGATACAGATCTGGTTCTTCTGTAACTGCTGCTCATAAAGCTGAATTTATAATTGGTGTGTTTAATTCAAACCACGCAGTTACTCTTAAAGAACAAGTTCAGAAGAATACTGGGGATATTCAGCAGAATACTATACAGTGGCAACCAGAGGGTATTATACAATATCCTACATCTGATGAGTTCTTAAAAGGAAATTTTAGAGTTCCAGGATATACCGCGATAATAAGAAGTTGGGGATTTATTGGCGACAGTTTATGTTCTGGAGAAATGGAATGCTACGAAGGTTCAGTAAAGAAATTTATTGATATGTATGAATATTCTTGGGGACAACAAATATGTAGATTATGTGGCTCAGAAGGATATAATTATTCTTCTGGAGGTCAGACTGCAAAGGGTTGGATAAATTCGCCTGGAGAAAGAGCGTGGGCTAAAGCAAAAACCACCCCGCATCAAGCTTATATAATAGCACTCGGAGTAAATGATGCTGCTCAAACAACAGTAGGCAATGTAGAAACAGACGTGGATTTTGATAATTATGAAAATAATGCAGACACATTTGCTGGAAATTATTTTGGCATAATACAGAGAATAAGGAGTATTTCTAAACGTAGTATAATTTTTGTTGTTACAGACCCCAGAGACAACAATCTAAATGAAATAATAAAGAAAGTACCAAGCAAATTTGAAAAGGTTTTTCTTATTGACCTGACAAGCTTGATTCCACTATATAGTAATACTGAGTTTATTAAAAAATATAAAATGGGCTTTCATATGAATGCTACAGGATATTTATATACAGCATATATATTTATGCACTACATCGACTGTATAATTCAAAAGAATCCTTCTATATTTAAAGATATAGCTCTTTGGAATACTAATTATACGGCACAAGCAACTTAAACTCTAGGTCGCTGACTTTAAAAATTAAAAGTAAGACTATATGAAGAAGAAACAATTACGTGAAGCACTGGCTGTGCTTCTTACTAAATTATCATCAGCAAGGGATTGTCCCTTGCTGATGGATAACTATGTCGTGAAAGCCTTGCGCACGGTTCTCTTGGAATATAATGAATCTGGTGAGCTTCACGAAGCATACAAGGAGCAGATACAATCCACTTTGGAGAGTGATAATCCTTGGATAGCTATGATGATGAAGTCAATGAATGTAGATTCTTCTATAAAGAATATGACAGATGAAACCCTTGACAAAATGATTGATTCAATGCTAATAGAATAATAATATTCTCTAGTAAATGACTATAAAGCATTATTACTATTTCTTCACTAAGTTTGAAGATATTAGTAGTAAAATTAGGTTAAGGTAAAAATATCACCATCATATATAAGATGATATTCAAGTAAATAAACATAAAATTTTAGGCGTATGGCTAACAATAAACAAAAGGAACTGAACAAGATCATAGATAATTGTATCAGTTGTTGTATTACTCAAGAAGGTACAAATCAGGTAGTTAAAGAAAAGGTCTTAGGTAAAGCTAGATCTATAAACATTGTTATGACCAGATGCGTTTGTGTTAACCAGCTTATTCAGGCTGGTTATAATATTTGTACAATTGCTGAAGCTTTACATAAAACTCCAACCTCAATAAGAAAAATCAAAAGAGTTTCATCAGTCTTTGAAAAGTTTTCTAAAGCTTATCAGATAGCTCTAAATGAAGCTTCATCTAAATCAATGTAAATGCTAAGTAATTCTTTACTTTAGAAGTTATTAATTCTCTCTTAACTTAGGAAAAACATCTTAAGTGTAGTTATCAAGTTTGGTAGTACTGGGCACTATGTTATTATATAAAGGATAATAACTGCGCAGTAATCCTCTAAGAGATCATTCACTTATTGTTTAATTTCTAAGGTTTACTATTATGGAAGAGAATAGAGTAACAGAGAAAGTCTATTGTTATGATCATCCTAGTGCTTATAATCATGACAATTCTGCTATGTTAGCAGCTCTCTTAAACAAGA
Source organism: uncultured Romboutsia sp. (assembly GCA_937880075.1). Lineage (GTDB taxonomy): Bacteria > Bacillota > Clostridia > Peptostreptococcales > Peptostreptococcaceae > Romboutsia. Next base: position 34,649 of record CALFLM010000093.1, read on the forward strand.
ACGATAATCCTCTCGAAGCAGCCACTCTTATGAATGGTGGTATGGTAGGTCAGTGGAATAACCCTTTCATCTATTTTGTATGGATGATGTTTGCACAGAGAATGTGTGGTAATGGCTGGGATAACAATGGTCAGAATGCTCAGAACATTGAACTTCAGAATCAGATCCAGTCACTTAGATCACAGATCTCTGATAACCAGAACTCTAATTTGGTTATGGATGCTATCAATGGTAATGCTGCGGCTATCAACCAGTTAGCTTCTAATATGAACTGTGACTTCAATACTTTGAACTCTGCTATCTGTGATGTACGTGGTGGTATCGATAAGCTTAGTGGTCAGGTAGGATTCTCATCTGAAAGAGTAATCAATTCTATCGTTACTGGTAATCTCCAGTTGACTCAGGCTCTTAATGATTGCTGCTGCCAGACTCAACAGAACATCATTAAGATGGGCCATGACAACCAGCTCGGTCAGAAGGATATAATTAATCAGATGCAGCAAGGATTCAGTTACACTAATGCTGGACTAGAACGAGGCTTCTCAAATATAGGTAATCTTATCCAGAGCGTAGCTTGCGATCTTAAGACTAATGCAAACTGTAACACTCAGCGTATCATAGATACCATTACAGCTAATCGTTATGCAGATCTCCAGGAGAGATTAGAAGATGCCAAACGTAGGGAGCAGACTACATCAATCGTAGCTCAGCTTAAGACTACAACTCCAACGACATAGCATTATATAAATTATTAGCCCAGTAGAGAGGAATAAAACTTTCTAACTGGGCTATTTTTGTTTAACTTCTAGAATATAAAGGTATGACATTTAAAGATATTAAGACTAATAATACAGTATTTATTCTTGATAAGAATAATCTGAAAGTGATACCAGCTAAGGTAATCAATGCTTCTCAGCCAAAGATAGATATGTCTAAACCTAACAGCTGTATGTCAGGTACTACTTTAATAGTAGATATAGATCTCAACATAGAAGGTAAGACAGTATCATATTCTATACCAGAGAACTTGGATATTACCTATACAAATACTGGTTTAGTATTAGCTACAGATCCTAATAAATTGGTCAATGAGGTGAACCTCTTACACCAAGAAGCTAAGGATCAACTGGCTAAGAAGGAGTATTATGAGAATATAATAAATAAGACTCCAGATCTCCTGGCAGAATTAAATCCTCAACTCAAAGAGAAACAGGAAACTGATAGGAGATTAAATGTAATGGAGTCTTCTATGTCAACTATGCAGTCTGATATTTCCAAGATAACTTCAATCGTGGAAAAGTTAGCAAATCAATTAGGAGAATAAATTATGAATACATACGAGATCATTAATACTTATTTTAAAGGGAAAGATCCAGAACCTTTATTAAGAGTTCTAAAGAAAGTAGCTATGGCAGTTAATAAATTGCCAGAAGAAGATCAAGAGCAACTTGCTAAAGATATTTATTATGCTTTGAATGGAGGTCACTATGATGAATGCTTTGCTAAGATGGCAGTAAGTAAGATGTATTATACTGAAGATAAGGAAAAGCATTATGCTCCATACTGGATGAGTTCAGAGATAGAAAGTATTTGGAACAAGGCTAAGAGTGAACTAGAAGAATCCGATTACACAATGTGGGACTTTTATGTCACTATGAATATGCTCATGTCAGATAACTACAGGCTTCTTGAAGAAAGATACCATAATTCATCCAAAGATGAGAAGACCAAGATCATCATTGAGGATGCGATTAATTATTTGAATGATGAGGATAACCCGTTTGGTTCAGAGAAGATCTGGGGATATCTTAATGCAAAATTATAAACAATAAAGCTATGTCAGAGGAAACAAAACGTTACTTTGTATCAGCAGAAAGACCAGGAGGGTAATCTAGTTGCTCTCCTGGTTCATTAGTGTAAATCCATGATGAAAATGGAATGTACTTGGATGATAAGCTGAAGAAGGTTAATTTAAATGGTGTAGGTGATGCTATTACCATTGGTGTTGATATAATCAAAAAAAAATAAGGTTATGCCAAGTAAGTCGATAAATAAAACCATAGGTGGTTTAACTGTTAGGCTTTATGTAAATAAGGCAGAACAGTTAAAGGCTCAGAGACTCTTAAATGAAATGCCACATATTTATAACAAAGCTTTCGATAGAGCCTCTAAAGAATTTGGTGAACGCCTAGTAAAGTTAACAAAGAAGTGCTTAGCAATAGGACAACCACCACCAAATGTGGGAGTAAGTTGGCCACCTCATAGTCCATCAACTATACATGACTTAGGTGCTCATCCTCTCTTACATTTGACTGGTACCTATATGAATTCTATTGGCCTCCAGAGAGCTAAAGGTAGAACTTGGGTAGGTCTTAACTACAACAGACAAGGAGGATCTCGTAATGCTTATGGCAGATCTACTACTGGTCAAGCCAGAGTAAACCAGGATCCTCAGTCTAAGTTAACTCTTAATCAGATTGCCATAATAAATGAGTTTGGTACCAAAGATGGTAAAATACCTGCTCGACCTTTATGGCAACCTGCCTGGAAATCTCTTGGAGGAAACAAGGCTTATCAAGCACTATTAAAAGAGTATATTAAAAAAGGTTTAAAACAATATATGTAATATGGCAAAGTTTTCAATTGAAGGAACTTCGTCAGGTACCGGTTCAGGAGTTTTAACCATTAAACCTAATCTTAGTAATGATCCTAACAGTATACATAGAGGAATATTAAAAATATACCAAGTAACTGAAGGTGAAGGAGGTACTAAGGTTAAAACTCTTAAGAAAACCATAAACCTGACACAAAATAAGAAGGGTAGTTCTGGAGGTGGAAGTGGTGGAGGTGATATCCCAACTTCTTCCAAGATCTACAATATAGATATCTACAATAATAAGAATTTTTATATAGTAGCTTCAGCGCCAAACGGTACTAGAACTTATCATATACTGTTGGTTGGTAACACTGAAGTAGAACGAGTAAATTGCCAATGTTATTCAGTAGATATGGATCCTCAGACTGGTATCATAGACGTATCTTCTAAGATTAAGGTTAATATGACTATAGAAAGTTTAGATCCAAATCTTACATTCGATACTAGTAAAATGGAAGATTCTTCTGTAGCTTTAGTAGATAGTTACTTTACTATAAAGTCAGATACCAATGAGACCCGAGATGCTACCGTTACTATATATCCATCCGATATGGTAGGTAAGAAAGATGAATATTCAATAACAATCTCATTAAGTCTTCAAGCTAGTAGTTAATTATGGTAACAAGTCAACAAATAATAGAGAGATCACTATATGTGGCTCTCTTAAGAGTAGCTCTATCAATAGGTAGAACTATTAACCCAGAGAATTACTTACCAGTTAGTATAGAAAATCAAAAAAGACAAGAAGAGGATATCAAAAAGCTAGGTAATAATTATATTGCTATCTATGGTGTTGGTAATAATCAGGCTAGAGGTGTAAAGACTTTACCTAGAATTACTATTGAGTTAACTGGTTATTACCCAGGTGATGTCGGTGTAGAGCAGTTCATGATTGGTGATAAAGAAGAGAATGAACAGTATGCTTTATATGAACAGCCATGGGAAGTGAAGGATTCTACTTTTGATATTCATCTGGTAGCAGGTAATGCCAATGATATGAGAGTATTACATCAGATAATGTATACAGCTCTACCTGCTAGAGGTTATATAAAACCTTTCACATTCAGTACAATAAAAGAATATCTAGAGAATCCAGGACTTGCAAAGACTGGTAACTTGTTTCTTAATATTGGTAATTACTATGATCACAATGATACAGATCATGGTATACTTGAAAAGGTATATACATATAACTGTGTGGATGGTCTTCTGGAGCAGATTAAACAAGATCCAGATATTTCACCAATTAAGGAAATTAAAACTGATCTTATACCAGATGGTACTAATGGTATCTCTTTCACGGGTAATACTTAAGAACAATACTCCTCGGTATATAATAAATTCGAATAATTAAATTAAAACATAACAGTATGTCAAATTCTCCGATTTTAAAGTTCAATCTGAAGAATAATAATGTAGAATCTACGGTACCTCTTAACGGTGTATCCGTTGTATTGGCCCGTACTACAAAAGGTCCTCAGAATGATCCTTCTACTTTGATTAGTTCACTTAGTCAACTTAGTAAGGTTTATGGTAAGGAGATAGTACCAGATGGGTCTATTTCTAATATAGAAAAGGCTCTGGCTGGTGGTTCTACTCTCCGAATAGTTCGTGTACAAGGTAGTGATGCTACCAAAGGTTTGGTTGGTACTAAAAGCAAGGACCTATTCTCTATTCAGGTAGGTTCTATTAAAATTGGATTTGGTCTCCAGACTAAGTATAAAGGTGATAGTATTGGTAGTGGTTCTACTTATACATTCCAGGCTGCTATTAATGGTAGTAGTGTAGTATATAAGGTAGTAGATGCAGATGGTAATACAATCCTTGATTCTGGTACAATGTTTACCTTTAAATCCAAGGATGATAACAATGCTGCAGTATTTGATTACTTGGCTTTGAGTAACTTCTTCCAGAGTAACTCATACTTTGAACCAATTATTACAACACCTAGTGATCAGATTACTTCTATTGAAGGTATGATTGATTGGCTTGGAACTGTTGATGGTTCTAACCAGATCATTACTGTACAGTTTAATAGTGAAGATTTAACTGCAGATTATATTTCAGTAGATGGTACCACTGGTGATCATGGTACAACTCCAACTCTCCAGGATTGGGAAACAGCCTTTGAATCCATCTTGGATTTCAATGATATGTATCAGGTAATTGCTTCACATGTTCATCAGCACTTATCCTCTACAGATTCAGTTAAGTTCCACGCATTTGTAAAGACTTATGCTGATAAGCTTCAGGAATGGATCTATTATATTGAATGTCCTAAGATAAATGATACTAAAGATAAGATGATTGCTTGGATGAATACTACACTTGCTGCAGTAGGTCATTCAATGTTCATCGCTTATTTTGGAGCTGGTATCAAGTATTATAATAATGCTGGTATTCTTAAGGATTGCGATGTACTTGGATCTGTAATTGGTTTGGGTGATGCTTCTGCAATTAACTATGGTCCTTATAAATCCTTTGCTGGTATGAATCGTGGTACATTACCAGATGCACTTGGTCCTGTATCTCCAAACTATGGTTCACCCTCAAGATATGATGATATCAACGATTTGGCTCATAGCTATTTGAATCTTATCGTTGTAAAAGATACTAAGTCTTCTGGTAAGGTTGCTATGCTCTGGCACAACTTTACTTCTCAGGTAAAACAGGATTCATTCAGATTCATTAGTAATGTTCGACTTGTTCTTTATATGAAGAAACAGTTTAGACCTATTATTGAATCGTATTTTGAGGAACCTAATATCTGGGGTTCTTGGAAGAGACTTTATCTGGAAGCTAAACCTATCATTGATGATTTGGTAACAGATGAAGCTATTACTGATCCAAATTGGATTGGTGATCAGGATGCTACTTCTTGGGCTGATCTCCAGATTAATAATGAAGCCGATGCTCGTCAAGGTAAGTATCATGCTCAGTTTAAGTTTAATGATGTAGCTACTATGCAAGAGATTACTCTTGACTTGGTAATTGATCAAGCTTCTAAGGAAAGCTCAGTTTCAATTAGTAATTAAAATTTAAACACATAAAATTATGGCAACAGCAAAAGTTAGAAATCCTAGAAAGAAGTTTCTATACTCTATTACATTTGCCAAACACCCTATCAATTCATATCTGGCTCAGAAGGTAAATCTCCCAGATGTAGAGGTAGAGGAAACTACTCATGGTGATATTAATAGAGATGTAAAAACTGCTGGTCGTGTTAAGGTAGGAGATTTGGTAATAGAGAAACTCTGTACCACTTCTGGTTCAGATACTTGGGCTCATGATTGGTTAGCTGCCTGCCAGGATATGCTGGTAGGTGGAGGTTTAGTACCTTCACAATATTGGGAAACTGTAATCGTTAATGAGTTGGCAGAGGATGGTAAGTCAATCCTTAATACTCATGTTTACGATGAAGTTTGGCCTAAGAAAATTACTGGACTTGAGTTAGATAGAACAAGTTCTGATAACACTATAGAGCACGTAGAGTTCTCTGTAGGTACTGCAGAATCTTTGTAATCTTAGTCATTTTATTTTAGGCGGTGGGGGTAGTACTTTAATAAGTTCTATCCCCTTTTTCGATTATAAACATTTAATACACAATAACAATGGAACAAATTAGAACAAAAACTTTCGTAGCACCTTCTGGTAAGTATTACACAATTCGTGAACAGAATGGTGAGGATGAAGAAGTCCTTTCAAATGAGGCAGATGCTAAAAATCTTATGAACCTCACCAAGTTCATAGCTGGTATAGTAACAGAAACCGATTTCACCGAGTCTGGTAAGCTTACAATCCAGGATGCTTTGGATATGCCTTTACTTGATCGTATGGCAGTTATCTTCCAGTCAAGAATCTTTTCACTGGGTGATACCATTAACTTCGAATATGATTGGGGTGAGGAAAATGGCAAGGTTGTTTATGAACAGGATCTCAAAGAGTTTCTCTTTGATGATTATTCCCAGGTTCCTTCTAATGAAGAACTAGAAGCAAAACCAGATGCCATTCCATATTACCCAAATATGAAGCAGTTAAAAGATAATGACTTGCAATTAACCTCAGGTAAACTTATTCGTTGGGATTACTTGGATGGTAATGGAGAAATCACATTAATTAACCTTACTCCAAAACAGAGAACAAGAAATTCAAAACTTCTTGCTAGAAACCTTAGACTTTTGGTTGATGGTAATTGGGATAAGGTTACTAACTTCAGTCTATTCTCCGTAAAGGATATGGCTGAAATGAGAAAAGGTATTCTCTCTATGGATCCAGAATTCTTAGGTATTACAGATATTACAAACCCAGATACAGGTCAGGTAATACAGTATCCTATTATGATGGCTCCTACTTTTTTCTACCTGACGGAAGCGTAAACAAGGGCTCATTAGTAGACCTATATGTATATATAACAAGAGCTGAAGTACACTTAGATTACTTCAGCTTTTTGCGTCTTCCGTATAGAACTAGAAAACAATTTAGGGAATTAGCCGAAAGGTATTATGAAACATTAAAACGTAAATTAAAATAATGGCATTCACTGGTACTAATAGTATGGTCCAAGTGGGTGTATCTATGGTACTCCAGGATAGATTCACTCAAGAGGCCGGAAAGATCTCAGGTTCATTCAAAGGAATGATGAATGAGATTAATGATTGGAACCGAGGTATCAATATGGCTATAGGCTATTCATTTGATGCTGGTCGGGCAATGATTGGAGGTATGTATGATGCCTATAAATATTCTGCTGGAGTATCTAAGGAGATTTTACTTGCTGCTAAAATGTCTGGAGCTACTACTCAACAGCAAAATGAAATGTTCAGATTAGCTCAGGAGATTAACTCTCGAAATCCTCTTACGGCTTTGGATATTGCTTCTGGTGAGAAATTTATGGCAATGGCAGGTAATGCTCCTGATCAGATCAAGAAGATGATAGAACCAGCTGCTCAGTTGGCTGCTATCTTTGGTATGAACCTTGGTGGTAAAGGTGGTGTAGCTGACTTGATGACTAATATCATGGCTACCTTTAATATACCTGGAACTCAGGCTACTGATGTAGTTGATAAATTAGGTATAGCTACTACTTCTACTAACATGTCACTCAATGACTTGGCAGCAGCTTTCCAATATTCAGGCGCGGAGTTTAGAAATGCTAAGATGGATATGGGAACTGCCGCTGCAGCTATTGGTGTACTTGGAGATCAAGGTATTCAGGCTAGTTCTGCTGGTACTGCTTTGGCTAATATGTATAGATACTTAACCTTATCTATCACTGGTCAAAGAAAGAAAGGTTATGAAGCTTTAAAAGCTATCGGTATTGAACCTAAGTCTTTGCTCGATGCCAAGGGTAATCTTAAGGATATATCTACTTTAGTAAAGACTATCGGTGATCACCTCGGTAAAGATGCTTCAACTCAAAAGGCTACTTCATTCTTTTATAATGCCGTAGGTGTAAGAGGTTCTAGAGCTCTCTCTGGTTTGCTACAGGATTATTGGACTGGTAGAAATAAATTGGAGACTGTAATGGCAAAATACAATGATCCCAAGAATGCAGACTGGACCAATAAGGCTATGCAGGATTATATGAAGAGTCCTCAAGGTAGAATCGATGCCCTTACTTCATCATTCGAAAACTTAAAGGTATCTGCTGGAGCTGCTCTTGCTGATGTATTCAATCCAATTCTTAAAGGTATTACTACTATATCTAATGTAGTAAATCAGATTACTAATACTGGCTTTGGTGGTTGGATAATTAGAGTTGGTTCTATGTCAGTAATGATATTCACTGCTATACAAGGCTTTAGAATGATTTACATGACTACCAGAATGATCACTACTACATTCCAGCAACAGAATGCCCAGCAAACACAGCAACAGGCTAAGTTAGTTGGTATGAATGCTGTATATACTCAGATGGAAGCTCATCTGAGAACTATGGTAGCTTTACAGATGCAGTTAACTGGTCTACAAATGGCTCCTGGTACTAGAATGACTTTACCTATGGGTGGTACTCTTGGTAAGTCTAAAAGTGGTAATGTAACTGTTGGGGTCCCTACTTCTATTTCACCTAATGGTAGAATTACTCCTGGTGGTTATGCTAATGCTATTAGTACTGCCGCCGGAGCTGCTGCTGGTGCTGCAGCAGGAGCAGCTGGAAGAGCTGCTGCTGGAGCAACCGTTGGTGTAGGTAGTAGGATTCTTGGTTTCTTAGGTGGACCTTGGGGAATTGGTTTATCTATAGGTATACCTATTATAGTGGATCTCTTAGGTAAATGGTTTAATAAGGATCAAGAGGAAAATGATGCAGAAGCTAAACGTCAGGAAGATCTGATGCAGATGCAAAATCTTATACAACAGAATATTGCTGGTAACATAACTAACGCTGTAAGAGAAGGTGTTATCCAAGGTAATTCACAAAGTCCCCAGAGACTTACCATTGACTATAATGGTACAGTTAACCCAGGAGCTATGCCTTCTTTTAATAATGATCCTGATTTTAATTTCACTCTAGTTAATTAAAGCTTATGGCAAACTGGATATCAAAACAAAAAGGAAAGGTCTTATCTGGTTATAACAAATTGTTAGACCATAAGACTGTAAATGATGTACCTACTTCCGAAGTAAATAAACTTTGGAGAGGTATGATATTGATTAATAGGGTTACTTCTAAATTACCTAAGGATAGTACTGATGGTAAAATGTATACTCCTAATCAAACTATTGGTAAAGGCTTTATATTAAGAAATCCCCAGAAGAATCCTAAGCTTAATGAGGAAACCAAAAGGAAGTGGGAGAATATATTAGCCAATGGTGGTACTAATGATTTAGGTTTGCCATTAGATGATCCTATTGTAGTTGATGTAGCTAAAGGTAAGAAACCTACCAATGCTCTACAAAAACATCAAGAGCTTCAAAGTTATAATCAAGGTAGAAACCAAGTAATTATTTATAATCTTACTAGTAACGGTTCTTACTATTATCTGGTATTACAGAATAGACCTCCTGAATTAGAGTTTAAAGGTGAAACTTCTTGGGCTTCAATACATAGTATGGGACGTAATAATCCTATGTACCATTATACTGGAGCAGAAGATACCTTACAATTCAATATTTCTTGGTTCTGTTCAGATCCAGATAACCCAGCAGAAGTAATCAATAAATGTAGGTTATTAGAATCTTGGTCTAAGGCTAATGGTTATCTAGCTGCTCCTCCTATTCTTAAGATACAGTGGGGAGCTTCTGGTATATTTGATAACCATAAGTACATCTTAGCTTCAGCTACATATACTCTTAAGAATTTCCAAAATGGTCATATAGATCGTAGGTCTAAGAATCCTACTTTTGTAGATACAAAATTGTTCCCTATGGTAGCAACCCAGGAACTTATCTTCAAAAGGGTTTCAGATCATAATATTGGATATGGTGATATTATTGATAGTGAATCAATGGATAAAACGAAAGGAGTAGGCAAATGATGAAAGATTATCAAGTAGGCTCTAGTCCATACGATAATGCTGTAATAAATGAATATGATGATGGTACAGATCCAACTTTAGATTTGGATGATCTAGAGTTATCAACACCTGAATCTACTATTATTCATACAGTATTAGATGGACAGACTCTTCAAAATATAGCTTATCAGTATTATAATGATTCTGGTTTATGGTATATTATTGCTCTAGCTAATAATATCCAAAATCCTTTTTCTGATGAACTACATGTTGGTCAACAATTAATGATTCCAAATTATGGTAGCTAAGGTTAAACAAATAAAGAAACAAGAAAGTAAGTCTGATCCTTCTATCTTAATGGAAGGAACTGCTACTCCTTATCTAGCTATATTCTCAGAAGATGGGGTACCTGTTATGAACCAATTAACGGGTATCCCTCTTGGGGCGTATATAAGCCAATTCCAATATAAGTTTGATGAGGAACAAGAGAATGATGGTACACTTAATTTTGATGTAGGTAATCCAGATATAGTAGATCAAGATGATTTACAAACAAATAAAACTATTTGGCTTCAGTGGGGTTACATATATCCTGATGGTAGTAGTGTTTGCAATAAACCAAAAGCTATTAAGGTTAAAGATTTTAATTGTACCTTCGATGATACTGGTACTCATGTAGCACTTAAGTGTATAGATGGTACTGGTGATATACGTTTAGCTTTACCTTTAAAAGCTGGCGGAGATCCTAAAGAATCCATGTCTAGTTTCTTAGATAATGGTTGTGAAATAGATATAGGTGTAATCATAGAAAAATTCGATTAATATGAATACAACAATTATAAGTAACCCAGTATTTCAATCCATCCAGTCTGGTGAAGGTTATGAATCTCATACTGGTACTATTCTGTATGCCAATAAGTATGCAGGAGTATCACAAGTAGATATGCCTGATGATATTAAAAAGATATTGGATAGTGATATTGGTTCAGTTGGTACTAACCCTATAGTACAACTTAAAAATAAACTAGCTGCTTTACCTAATGGTCCTTGGTATATAGATTGTAGAAATGGTATACTCTATATACACAATCGTAAGTTTAATGAGGATACCGTACATGATTATGTTTATCAATCAGAGAATGGGGAAGTCCTAAGTTTAACTTTCGAAACTCAACGTAGAACAAAATCATTAGGCCATTCAACTGGTGGTGGTATAGATCCTTTTTCTAAGGATATAGTTGGAATTAACTCAAATGTTAAATCTCCAACTCCTGGACCAGGAGAAAAAAATAGGAAACCAATGAAGTCCCATATAAATGTAGTAGCTGCCATAGATGCAACTAGAGTAATCAACTCTAATGCTAATACTACTAGAACTCAAATGGAGTTTAGAGAAAGATCAAAAGGTTATCCTAAAAAGAAGGCTGCTCAGAGAAATGAAACTGAATCTAGGTATCAGGCTTATAAAAATGGTAATACTATAAATAGGCAGTTCACAAAATCAGTAAACAGTTCTAGTAATGCAAGAAAAGATAAATGGGCAAGAAATATTTATTCTAAATTGGATGCAGTAGATAGAGTAGATTTATCTAACAAAGCAGTAGCGGCTTGGAAGAAATCTCATAATAGAAACTCTGTACTTAAATTGGTTAGAGAGTATTTTGGTTATGGTAAACATATGATTATCAGTCCTATTTGGAAAGAGCAATGGGTAGATCCTACTACCTATACAGGTAATAACACATTTCAAGGTAGAGGTTCTAGCTTCTTGGATAATGGTAAAAGTTACTATGATCAGAAGAATCTTAATGAACACTTATCTTACATGAAGAATGATCCTAAGATTAAGATCTTAAGTAATGTAACAGTATCTAATCCTGATCCTACTGGTAGACCATATAAACATTATAGGATAAAGGTATTTAGATTGACATATACTAGGGGTTTAGTAGATTCTTCTCAAATAGTAACAGACTGGTTAATCAGATTGATGAATCCAAATTATACTTCTAATAACTCTTCTGGTAATAGTATATCAGTTTCTAATGGTGGAGGTATTAGTAGTTATGCTCCTGGTTTAGTTGGTAATACGGGTAGAACTGTAACTGAAAAGAAACTAGTAGTTACTATGAGAGTAATAGGAAGACCATCACTAGAATCTTCTCAGATTATACATATCTCAAATGTAGGCAAGAAATGGTCTGGTGATTATTATATAAAAACATGTTCACATGATATGTCTCCAGATATGGGGTATACTTGTACACTTGAATTAAATAAGAATGGTGAGAAGGCTGAAGTAGAATCAACAACTACTAAGCTATCTACTACTAAGGTAGTAAGTGACCTATCTTCTTCAAGTGATAATAAGTACAATAAATCTCGTATGTCTAATAATACTCCTTCATCTAATAAGGATGATAAGTCTTATAAGAGAGAATATTATTCTACTAGTAAGGTAACAACTTCTTTATCAAAGAAGGAATATAGAACTAAAAATGCAAGAGATAAATGATAAATACTAAGGAATTATTGATGGAAAGAGGAATAGAGGCTTTAGGTAGATTCTATTCCTTTTATAGGGGTATGGTTGTAGAGAATGAAGATCCTAATCATATGAATTCTTTACAGGTTGCTATACCAGAAATACAAGGAGGTATTATATTATGGGCTTTACCATTCGGACAACATGGTGGTTCAAAGACTGGATTTAAATATTTATCTCCAGAAATAGGTGATACTGTTTATGTGATGTTCGAATATGGTAATCCATCTAAACCTCTTTGGACTTATCATGGGTTTGGATTAGATCAGATTCCAGAAGAATTAGATAGTCCTTATAAAATGGGATTAGTAACTCCAAATGGTAATGTACTTATCTTGGATGATTCCTCTGGAGAACTTAATATATTTACTAATGGCAATATCACTATACAATCAGATAAGGTGATACAGTTTAATACTGGTTCTAATGAAGGTATGGTAAATATCAATGGTATAACTGAAAAGTTAAATCAAACCATATCAGAATTGGAATCACTTAGAGCAGCCTTTAACTCTCATACACATGGTGGAGTTCAGACTGGTGGTGGAACTTCTGCTGTACCTTTACAGCCAGTTACTAAAGCCTTTAGTAAATATAATAAGAATGATTATGAAGATAAAAAGTGTATTCATTGATTATGGAAGATAATTTATATGAAAAGATCGTAGGTAATGGTATGACTTATCCAATTGTACTTGGGACTAATTCAGATAAGAAAACTGGTTGGTATCCTGTACTTGGAAGTACTAAGTTGATTACAGACAATCTAAACTCTTTACTTCAATACAGTATTGGAGAAAGATTTCGACAGGAAGATTTCGGCACAAGGCTTTGGGAATGTATAGAAGAACCAAATAACCAGGCTCAGGCTTTCTTAATTAATACCTTCTTAAAAGAAGCTATTAGCTTATATGAAGATAGAATTAATTATAAAGAAGCAATAATCTCTAGAAGTGGAAATAAACTACACATAGAGATGCACTATACTCTTAAGCAAAGCAATGAGGAAAAATCTTTAGGTATAACATATAACAACTTAACAAATAGTTTATCATGAGCAATATAACTAATCCTTGGTTGGGTACTTATCAAAGATCCTACCAACAAATTAAAAGTAAGTTGATAGAAGGTTTATCAAATATTAAAGATGATAATGGTAAACAGTTAATAACTGATGTATCAGAAGGTAATATCTTAATTATAGTAATTTCTATGTTTGCAGCTATAGCTGAGGTATTACATTTCTATATTGATAATGCTGGTAGAGAATCATTCTTACCAACAGCTAGAAAATATTCTTCTGTACTTAAACATGGTAAACTAGTAGATTATCATGCTAGGTCTGCAATATCAGCTACAGTTGATGTAACTTTAGTTCGACCTCTAACTAGTTCAAGTAAAGGTAAAGTTATCAGTATACCACAAGGTACTGAGTTCAAGGATAATGCCGGTAATACTTGGTTAAGTGCCAAGAATATAACCTGGAATACCAATGTATCAACTTGTAAGGTACCACTTATTCAGCATAAGTATTATGAATTCGAGAACTTATATGGTACACAGATTCCTAACGGGGATCAGATTCAAATATCTTTGGGTACACTTGATGATGGTTTATATGAGGAAGGTACTATGGCTATGGAAATTGGCTCAGAGACTTGGGTACTAGTAAAAACTTTTGCTTATTCAAAACCAACCGATAGGCATTTTATGGTACAAAATACAGAAGAGGATATTCCAGTAATTATCTTTGGTGATGGTACCTTTGGTATGAAACCAGTTCCAGGTTCTATCATAACTGTAGTTAGTTGTTATATTACTAATGGTAGTGATGGTAATGTATCTGCTGGTAGTATTACTGATGTACCTCCTATTATTAGCTCAGCTGTATCAGATGCTACAATTAGTAATATAAATGCTGCTGGTGGAGGATCTAATTATGAGGATTTCAATATGTTGAAAGAACATATCCCCCTTTCAGTAAGAACTCTTGGGGTAGCAGTTACTAAACAAGATTTCATTGATTATGCTATGCAGGTCGATGGAGTTAGTAAAGCTAAGATGGAATATGAATGTGGTCGTAAGATGACAATTTATATTTCACCAGATAATGCTGCAGTAGCTTCTTCTGAGTTGTGTAATAGAGTATTAAACCATTTAAAGAAGTTTGTTCCTCTTACTACTTGGCTTAAGGTAAAATCTGCAGGTAAGGCTAAGATTATCCTTGAGATGGATGTAACTGGTAAACCTTCCTTCAAAAGTGATGATATCAAGGATCAAGTATTACAGGCTCTATATGATAAGTACTCTCCAGATCATTCCAGTATTGGAGGCTCTGTAAGAATCTCTGATATCTATGCTTTGATAGATAATCTGTCAATGGTAGACTATCTACATATTACTAAGTTCTACATAGTACCTTGGCCTAAGACTATTGTAGGATCTAAGGATTTGGAGTTCAGTACTTATTCTCTTAGCAAGGCTACTGGTAGTACTTCATACTATATTTACTTTGAGAATGCAACTAGTTATACCATCCGATCATTAACTGGAGGTTTTGTAAAGACTTCTATACCACTAACCTCTACAACTATAAATGATACTAAGAATGGAAATCAATTCTCATTATCATTCGTAGATAATCAATATGATAAAGGCTCTAAATATCAATTCACTATTTCAGAACCTAATCTTGATTACAATGATCCTGGTTATAACATCCCAGTATTCGAAGAAGCTAGTCAATTAGTATTAACTGTTAATGAAATTATATAATATGCTAAACTTAAGAAAACTTATAGACATGCTCCCTTACTATTATAAGGGAGCAGATACCTACAAGAATAAAGAAGGTAAAGGTATATTTGAAAGATATTTGGAGATTTTCGGTAATTATTTCGAGGATCAAATAGTAGAAGATACTTCTACCTTACAGGACATACTAGATATAGATTCTTGTGATGAAATATATCTTAATCACTTGTGGGAATTTCTTGGACAGATGCCATTTGCTCAAGGACCACTTATTGATGTAGATAAGTGGAAAGTATACTTTGATGGTTTCAAATTTAAGGAGGGGAATGCAGCTGATTATCATGGTAAGTTAATGAAAACTTTCCATGATAGTTTTATATTTCCTAACACTAATACCGATTATGGTGGTAAAAACTCTAAAGTACACGGTGATGATCAGGATTATGCTGGTAAGTCTCCAAATACTTTTGAAGAAGCTTGTATAGTTCCAACTAATTCATCCGAGAACTTTAATCCAGATAATGAGATGGTTAGGGCTCTCCTAAAGTATTCAATATCACTATTTAAGATTAGAGGTACCTCTACTTTCTTTGAGATACTGTTTAGGATCTATGGTTTTAATTGTGAGATAGGTCAACCTAAAATAGAAATCTTTAATGATGATCCAGATAATGTAGATTACGCTGGTAAAAATAAAGATTATGCAGGTATAGATTCTCAATCTCATGGTGATAGCCAAGATTATGCAGGTATAGGTCAAGGAATGTACATTAGTAGATATGGTAATTCAAAGTTAGATACAGAGAATTCTAAGTTTGATGATTATACTTTGGATAGATATACTACTTGTAGTAAGTGTGTAACTGTCCCAGTAAAAATTACTGGTCATTCATATACTAACATTAACGGTAAAGGCTTTGAAAGTTTTAGAGTAGCTTGTGAAAATATCTTTGATAGATTCTTACCTATAAATGTTAAGGCTGAGATTAATTACGGATTCACTATACCTCAAACTTATACCTTGAGTACTTATTTATGGGATGGTATACAATGGGTATTCTTAAGAGATTCAAATGGTAGTAGTAATACTGAGAACTTAAGAAAGCTTTATCTTCAGGATGGTATAATTACTGATGTAAAAATTAAGGTAAAGGTAAGTAGAACTTATAATAACCGTTCTGATCTGAAGTTTGTGGTAGGGTCTAATATTGGTGGTAAAGAAGTATATGGAGAAAATGAACATACTTCAGAATATGTAATTCATGCTCGTAAGGCAACTTCTTATAATATAAGAAGTCTTAATGCTAATAGTAATGGTAATTATGCAAAAGTAACTTTAACAGTTACTAGATTATCTTCTATTAGGTATTATAATATTGGTTACTTAGCTGATACTTTAAATATCTCTGCAGAACATACTTCTATATCAATTACATTAAGTGGTACAGTATCATTTAATGGAAATATATTTCCAGTTAATATTCGAAGAATGGACACTGGAGAAATACTTCAAGTTGATAATAGTGGTAATTATACTTTCGTAACTAAGGAGGCTGGTACTTATACTTTCTCATTAGTAGATTATCCTATAAGACAAATAAGTATTACTGTAACTAAAGATCCTGAGGTCTTAACAGTAACAGTAAATCCTACTTCTGATAAGATAACCAAAGCTAAGAAAACTGTAAGTACTTTGTTGAATATAGAAGGACCATATCACCAGGATGATGTAATAGCTATTCAAGCTGAAGCTAAATCAGGTTCATTAACCAATAAAGAATTAGAAGACTTATTTGTACAGACTCCAGATAATAGCATACCTAATAATAAGGTAGTAAGTCATACCTATGCTATGGCTTCTATACCTTTATATAAAATGGGTTCAGATGGATATGATTCTAATGAGATTATCTTGCAAGTAAGATTCTGTTGTATAAAAAATCCAATACGTAATACTACTCAATACGTAAGTCACCGAAGATATATTCAAAATAAAGAAGAAGATCAGCCAATAAATACCTTCACTAATTTATTACCAAATATCAAGATGCATGATGGTTATATAAATACCGCTGGTGAAATAGTAGAAGATCCTAATTGGCAGTATTCTGATTGGATTGATGTACAACAGTATGCAGAAGAAGGTACTTCAGTAATTGGAGTTAAAGATAGGTTAGAGTTCTGGCTTGTATGCTCTCCACTTACATGTTATGAGATTAATAATAAGGATATATTATATAACTGTGGAGAGTTCTTTAATACTAATAGATCTGGTTATTTTATCTTTGAGGCTCAAGAAAAAGGTAACCAGGCTACTTTCTTAGTGTCAAGTGAATTGGCTCCAGGAGTTACATACTATTTAAAGCCATCTACTCATAATTTAACTTATCCTTATAATGGTACTAGTGTTAGATTATTAATCACTATTGGTACCAATTTTGATTTTGCTAAAGGTAAACAGTTGGATTCTTCTGGTGTTTTGAACTTTGGTTTTATAATAGATAAGTTCAATGAAAGTACTAAGGAATGGGTACCTACTAAACTTCAAGTATCATCTAGTGATTCTGGTTGGGTAGTAGATAATAATAATTCCAAGTATACTAAACGATACTCAGTGCAATTTAATAAGGATGAGGTTGGTTCTGGTACCTTTAGGATTAGATCTTTAGATGAAGCTTATTTACCTGAAGTAATAATATTATCAGATTATGTAGATCCTGGGAAAGAATACCTTTACTTTGAACCAATTAATAGTTTGGATGCTGGTTGGTTGGAACCAAGTAATTGGGGAACAGCTACAGTAGGTACTCCTTCTAATAGTCCGGCTAAGGCAAAATGGGATTTACTAAAAGGTACACCAAAGTTTAAAATCAGAGTTTTAAATCATAAGGGGTATGAGTTAAATGATATAGAATTATATTCTGTTCAATTTCCTGAAGATCATCCTGATGGTGTTGAAACTTTAGTTGGTAATACCTATAAACTTAATGATACTGTATCTGATTTAATTAAAGAAGGTACATATCGTTTTAAGGTTAAGGAAGATACAAACATAAATTTTTCACAAATAACGTTAGTAAAAAACACAATTTTTAAGATTACTTGTACACCAGTTATAGCTGTTTTAAGTAATGGCTTTGCTGTTACTACAGTTGTTGGTTCATGCAATGATCCTGATGTAAATGATAAAAAGCTACAAGTTAAAAGAGAAGGAGATAAAGTTTGGCATGATTCCCCATACCAATTTGTTGGACATACTACTGGAATCTACAATTTTACGGTTAGAGGTGAAGAGAAAGGTACAGAACCTAAAGCTTCTTTCCAAATAATTGGTTCTACTGATATCCAGGTATCACCTTCTAGCTTATCTTGGGAAGCAGAAGATTATTCTGCTCAATCATTAGATTTGGTAACTGGTAGTTCAACCTCTTGGGAAGCAACAGTAGAAGATTCTTAAATATTGGCAACATGAAAAAAGAAACAAAATTATATAAGATAATGAACACACCATTTTCAATTGTATTTAAATCTGCAATGGTTTCATTCCTTGCTGAATGGTATGGTTTCCTCTGGGATCTTCGATGGATGATAGTATTCGGTATACTTCTTATCATAGGAGATTTCTGGTTTGGTATTTCTGAAAGTAAGTATAAAAGGAGAAAAATTGTATGGGCTGAAGCTAGAAGTAAAACTCTTATCAAGGGTGTAGATTACCTTTGCTACATTACTATTGGTATAGCTTTAGGTAAAGCTATAGCTCAGCCTTATGGATTAGATCCTTTAGTAGTAGCTACTACCTTACTTTTGGTATGTTATATGTTCGAGTTAAATAGCATCTATAAGCACATATGTGTTATACATGATGTAACTCCAAAATATGATTTATGGGATTTCTTGCTCATGATAGTAACATTCAAGTTCAAGAAGTTCGGTATTGAATTCTTTGGAGTCTTGGATCAGATTCGAACTACAAGAAAATCAAGAAATGTAAAGAATAAATAAAATGAGTAAGACATATTTTAATTTCGAACAACAGATTGCCTCTAAGGATTTAATGGAGGCAATCTCTACTCCACTTGGTATAGGCCCTTTCTGTGGCTTTGGTGGACATAAATTATCTACTGATGGTACTAATATTATTATCACAGCCGAGCCAGAAGATGGTAATAATATCCCTGCAGATGGTGAATTCTATAACCTGTTCTATAACACAATCCATGATAGGATTAGAGCTAGAGGCATATACAAGGTAGCTGAATCATTAGCTACTAATTTTGGTTGTATATCTAGGGATGGTTATATGTGGGTTAGCCCAGATACTCAATTAGAGATACCAATAGAAGGTACCCAGGGAGTTAGTCCAGATATTATAGTTGTTGCAGTACATTCACCTCTGGATGAAGCCGTAGAGAACCCTGTAGAGTTCAGAGCTTTCTGGTCTCAATCAAGTAGTGGATTCTATGATTTATATCGTAGATCATTAGATCCAGGTTATCCTAATACGGTAGATGATAGAGATTTAAATGTAAAGGATCAGAATGACCCATATATGAATTCTTATCTTACATTTGATAATCTAGAAACTACTCTGGTAGGAGCTCTACCTCCCGGAGTTTGGAGTCAAGATACCATGTGTATCATAGGTGTATATGGTTCTGGTAATAATGCTTTAAAGGATGGAGCTACAGAAAACTATAGAATCATCCCTTATGAATCCAAGTTCCCTATGGTATTAAATCATACTACTGCAGAACATGGTTTGATTAAAGCTGCTTTAAGTAGGTTATTATCATTAACTTCTGGTGTACCAAGTGAATATTCTAGTATTATAGATTATTTATTTGAAAAACTAAAAGGTGGTACAAGTAATACTACTATTAATAATACTACTGCAGCTATGCCAAAGGGAAGTATTATCATGTGGTATGGTTCTCAGAAAACTATTCCTGCAGGTTGGGAGTTATGTGATGGAGGTGTATCAGTAAATGATCCAGCTCTCACTAAACCTAATTTAATGGGTAGAGTTCCAGTTGGTTTAAGTACCACTACTGGAGATTATTCTACTATTAATGAGTTAGGAGGCTCAGATAAAATAACTCTTAAACTTGATCAGATGCCACGACACCAGCATCGTATAGCTTTGGGTCAAGCAAAGTGGGGAGATAATGCTAGTACCAGAAACTTCATCAGATTTGGAGGTAATGATGGAGATGGAGATTATACTAATGATCCTAACTGGGCTGGTAAAAACTATACTGATTTTACTGGTGGTGGATTGGATGGTAATCCTAGTCAAGTTGATATTAGACAAAGTTATTGTGTAGTAGCCTTTATTATAAAGACTATCGAATAAGATTCTTACATTTCACATTTTATCTCTATGATTAGGGACAGGAGGAGAAATACCTTGCTGTCCCTTTTATTGTGTTTATAAGTGTAATTCCTTTTTAGCTCTTTCTTCCCAGTATTGAATATCTTCTCTGATTTCAGTAAAGAATCTAACCGAATTTCTATTCTTAGGTAAATCAAAGAAGTCTACTAATAATAAATTAGTGATACGTTGTCCATCTTTAACTCTCTCCTTAATATAAGGAGGAGGAGTCATCAATACTTCAAATACTAATTGGGCATCTGGAGAAAGATGTTCATTCATGTAATCATATACCATTTGAAGCATTTCTGATTTAGCATTCTGTTCATCCATATCATCCTCTAATTCCTTTGAATCATCAAATAATTCTTCAAATGAAGCCATACCCTTATTTATTTCAGCTAATTCTCCATAAGCAGCTCTTAAGAGTTTATTCTTGAAAGTAGTTAAACTTCTTATAATATCTGCTTTAAGATGTTCTTCATCTACTTCTCCATAATATCTATTAAATACATATATCATTTTATCCCAGAAATAAGATTCAATAATATCAGGAGTTACATTAAACCTCTTATAATCAATCTGTCTAGTTAGATTACGTATAATCGGTTTACATACTTTGTAGAGCTTATTGAAGAGCTTCTTATCGTAGCCTTCTTTCATAGGTCTTAATCTATGTAGCTCTGATCCTTGTTGATGTTCTTGATGTGTCATATTATAAATATTTTATTTGCAAATATACTAAAAAATTCTTATATAAAGAAATAATATATCAATTATTTTATAAAAGGCTGAGGATCTATTAGAAAGAACTAAGATTGAGTATGAATTTAAAGGTACTAGCTAACTGGAGACTCTATAGACTATCTTAGTTCATATATTCATACAAATATAAATTAATTATTGCAATAATGAAAAAGAATAAAATCAAATTTTCGTTTACAACTGATTTTCAGTTGGAGATCCTGAGATATATTATCCAGGATAAGGAAGGAGGATTAATGCTTGCTAGGGTAAAACCAAGTTATTTAGTTTTAATAGAGCATTCATTAATTGCCGAGGGGTTGCATAAGTATTATAAAAAGCATAATAAGATACCTTCGGAGAATATTCTTAAGGAAGTAATCAAAGAATTACTAGAAGGTAAAGAATATGTTGATTTAGTAACTAAGGATGATATTCCTAATATTAAAAAGGTAATTCATAACTTATATGAATATCCATTAAAGGATCACGATTATATTCAAAACAAGATATATCAGTTCTCTACTTATGTTGAGATGAAGAATCTTAATGATAGTTTTGATTTGGATGATTTCAACCAATATGAAGAATATTCTAGAAAGATAGATAAAGTTCTTCAGAGATCTAAACCAAAGAAGGAAGATGAACCTGCTTATTTGATTAGGGATGTAACTGAAAGACAGTTCTTACGTCAATCTGATCCAGAAGTAATTCCTTCACCTTATTGGCAAATTAATGATCTCACTAATGCTGGTGGATTCCCTCCTGCTTCAGTATGCGTACTTCTTGATAAACCAAAAGCAAAGAAGACTTTCTTCTTGGTAAATTTAGCAAGAGGCTATTTGAGAATGAAGAAATCTGTTTTATATATTGATACTGAAAATGGTAAGAATCAGATTATGGATCGATTCATTCAAGGTTCACTTAATAAAACTAAAAAGGAATTATATTCCGGTGAATATGATAAGCTAGAGAGGAAACATCTTAGAAAGTTATCAAGATTTGGAGTTGAGTTAGTTATAGATAGAGTTCCTGCTATGGTTACCGATATGAACTATGTAGAGAACTTAATACTTAAACTAAGATCACAAGGTATTGATATTAAGGTAGTTATGATTGACTACTTAGCTAAGATGGCTTCAATTGCTAAGGATGAGGATGATTATAATAGAGTAGGTAATGCTTATATTGATGCTCAGAATATGGCAGAGAAGTTAAAACTTGATGTAGTATGGACAGCTAACCATATTAAAAGAGAAGGTTATAAACATCGAAAAACTAGATATGAGGAAAATGATATTGCAACTTGTGTAGATATTGTTCGTAATGCAGTTGCCATATTTGGTTTGAATGCTACAGAACAAGAGGATCAAGATAATATCCAACGTTTAGAATTAGTAGTTCAAAGAGATGGTAAACCATCTGGTAGAGCTTTATTTCATATAGATGTAGATAGGCAAAAAGCTACTGAATTCACTAGAGCTCAACGTAAAGAATATGATTCTGTATATGGTGAACAATTAGATAAAACATTAAATAAACCTGAACAAGAGAAATCTGATAAGATTAGTCATAGTGGAGATATATAATATGAAAAAGAAGAAAATTGAAAAAGACAAAACCAAATTTTTATGTGAGGTATTTGTCAAGAAAATGGCTTATCCATCAAGTATGGGTATAGGTAATAAATTTACTACTGGTAACAAGTTTACTAATGGTAGTGAATTAGTTATTAAGGGAAGACCAGATAATGCTGTTCATGTTATACCATTAACTGAACAAGGTTGGAAGGATCTTCGTAAATTATGTAGAACTGCAATTAAAGAGATAAATGGTAGAAATGAAAAAAATAAGAAATCTAAAAGAGATTAAGGTAATACCAACTGATGATCCATTAAAGGTTTATCCTGATGATAATCCAAATCATGTAGCTCAGGTTAATGGTTATAACATATATACTAGATCTTTCCATCATATAAATATCAGTCCTGGGTATACTCTTGAGGATTTAAAACAACTTAGGAAGGAAATACGTAAAGTTATCAGAAATGAAAGTAACAAACGAATTTAAAGGCAAAGTTAAAACCTACCTAGTAAAAAGGCTAGGTGGGTTTGATTATAGGCATGGGTGGTTAAGATTACCTACTTGCCCTTATTGTCATAGGGAAAATAAAATGGGAGTTAACCTTTCTATGTGGAGAACTAATTGTTTTAGATGTGGAGAACATCCTTCTCCTACTCAAATGATTATGGACATAGAAGGTTTAGATAATTATGGTGAACTTATAAAATTATTGAACAATGGAGAATTTACAGAACTTGAATTTAGTGAGGAGAAGGTTGAGCTGGCCGAGAAGAAACCAGTATATCTCCCAGATGGTTTTAGGAACATCAGCATTGGAAAATCAACCGTGGCTAAAGCCATGCAAAACTACGTTAAACATAGAGGATTTGATATCAAAACCTTATCTAAAATTGGCGTCGGATATTGCACCACTGGGTCTCTATTCGGCTATCTTATCATACCATTTTTCTATAATGGGGAACTCAGATACTATAATGCTAGACAGGTTATCGGAAGTGGCCCTCGTTACAACAACCCATCCAAAGATATTACTGGACTTGGTAAAGAATTTCTCATCTTTAACTATGATGCGCTCTTCATGTATCGCTCGGTATTTATATGTGAAGGAGCAATCAATGCTATTACGCTTGGGGAAAGGGGTATCGCTCTCATGGGTAAAGCATTTTCCAGATACCAAGTCAATCAAATAATAAAATCACCTTGCGAACATGTAATTATACTCCTTGATCCAGATGCTAAAGAGTATGCTATTAAATTAGCTTTAGAATTAGTACATTTCAAAAAGGTAAAGGTAGTATTTTTACCAGAGGAAAAGGATGTAAATGATTTAGGAAAATCTGAAACTCTGAAGTTAGTATATAATACTAGATATATGCAATATAAAGACTTAATAGAATTAAAGAATTCATTATGAAAAGAGATCCGAGTATACATATTACATTAGAAAATTTTAGAGATATCCTGGAAGAATTGGAAATTACAGATTTCCCAATAACCAATTTCTTTCAGAAGGCCTCATTAAGAGCTGTTAATTCTAGAATAGTAGCAGTATCAAATAATAAAGTTAGTAAAGAAGTTAACAAAGTTTTACTAGCAAGTAAAGGAGATGCTAATCTAGTTGCTGATATTATATATTCAATAAGAATTAAGCTTAAGCATAGAGGAGTAAGAAAGATAACTCAATCTAATCAACGAGATTGGACTTTATGTAAAAAGTTAGCAGATATATGTAATCACTTTTGTGAAGATTTCAATTATCCTTTAAGAGAAGGTTTTATTAAGTATATCGAATATGGTATATCTAGGTTAAAGGATAATAGAAATTTATTAAATAGGTTAATCTCCATGTCTGATAATATTTATTCTTCTTGGGAAGCCAAGATAGTAATAGATAATGATACAGATAAATCTCTTACTAAAAGCTTACATGATTATTATGTAAATCGTATAGCTAGTAATACTGGTATAGTAGAGAATTATTATGATCAACCCGATAAATATGTTCATTTTGTAAATCTTAAGGATTTCATAAAATCAAAAGGTTGGGATTATGAAGATTATATAGATTCACAATTTGAGGCTCTGTCCTATTGCAATGGTATACCTACAGTAGAAACCTTATATTCAGATAAGGCCATTGAAAGGTATAATAAATGGTTGTATAAACATTCAGTTAAAACTGAAACCCCAAGAGTTCAGGGTAGTTTATGGGCTCGTATAAATAAACAAGAATAATATGGAACATGTGAAGATTATTATTGAGAACTGTAATAATTGTTCTCTTGATGTTTCAGCTAAGATTGGTTTGAAACTGTACAAGGAATTTAGTATTAAACACCCTAATGCTTTTTATCTCAGAGGTAAAGTAAAGAACTGGGATGGTATGGTACATTTTATCAATAAAGGTGCTCAGTTTAAAATTGGGTTATTACCATTAGTTGTAGCTAAGTGTAAAGAGTTTGGTTATAAGGTAAAGGTAATAGATACTAGGCCTAAGCTTGAATTACCTAAAAAACCAGTAACTAAGATAGCTCAATTTGATTTAAGAGAAGAGCAAATACAGGCCGTTTCTAGTATATTATATAATAAAGTAGGGAATATACCTTTCCATATTGGTGTTATAGACTATACGGTTAATGCTGGTAAGACTGCTGTAATGGTAGCCTTATATTTGAGTTTTAAAAGAAAGCTTAAGACTTTACTTATCACTAATGATTCAGATTGGTTAAACCAGGCAAAGAGAGAATTTAAGGATTATTTACCAGATGAACAGGTAACATTTGTTCAAGGTAGTAAGGTAGATAATTGGTCTAATTTCTCTATTGGTATGATTCAGAGTCTTTCACGTAATGTAAAGAAGTATCAAAGAGAATTAACCAAAATAGATATGGTGCTAGTAGATGAAGCAGATTTGGCAGGAAGTAAATCTTATCAAACTGTATTAACTCACTTATATAATACCAGGGTAAGAATAGGTTTATCAGGTACAATTTATATGAGTAAGTTAGTAAGGGATAAACTTAAGAATATGAATTTAAGAGCTTTCTTTGGAGATATTATAGCTCAGTTTAAATTATCTGAATCAATAAAGAAAGGTTATTCTACCGATACAGTAGTGAAAATGGTTGATGCCAATCTTTGGTATAATAACTATCAATCTGAGGCTCATGAATATAGCGAAATATATAATGAAATGATTACAGAGAATCCTACTGCTTATAGGGTTGTATTAGATAGGTTGGTTTATAATATATCCTATGGTAGATTACCTGCTCTCATAGTATGCAAGTTCATTAAACACGCTGAGAATATATATGAATATATAAAGAAACACTTAGATAAGAAATATACTATCGCTGTAGTTCATGTAGAAACTAAAGATAAGGAACGTAGAGATATTATGGAAAGATTTAGGCAAGGTAAAATAGATATATTGGTATCTACTACTATTATTGCTCGAGGTAAAAACTTCCCACTCCTGAGATATATGGTTAACGCAGCAGATATGGATTCTCAGGAAAAGAATATTCAGTTCCTTGGTCGATTAGTTCGTACACATGAAGGAAAGGATAAAGCTTATCTCGATGATATTCATTATCCTGGTAAGTATTTAAATAGACATGGTAATCACCGTAGAATTTATTATCAGAAACAGAATCTTAAGGTTATTAGATTAAATAGAGGTAAAGTAACAGATAGATCTGCACCAGATCTACCATTCTAAGTAGGATATCTATACCTTACATGAGTTATTTCCTTTTTACTATGATTATATATCTTCCTTCCGGAGGAAGGAAGATGGATCTTATTATAGGAAAAAGGATTATCCAATTAGAAGTAAAGAATAGTACTAATCATATACTCTTACTCTAATTGGATTTTCTATTTGAATATATAATAACTTAATACTTTATATTATGCTTACAATTAAAGATATACCTCAGGAAGCAATAGATGCTTTAGAAAAAGCATTCTATGCTAATGATAAGATTAAAGCTCTTAGAGATAAATATAATAATCTCTATATGACTGGACATTATACTCAAGCTATGCAAGTAGATAAACGTATTAGAGATTTATTACATCAATGCAAACAGAACTATGTAGATGATTATAATAAATCTAAGGAAACTTTAGCTTTGAGTACTGCTGGACTTCCACAAGAAGATTTAGAGAAAGTAACTACTCTTATCATGACTATGTTTGTTTGTTGTGATATACTTGAATCATGCCAAAGAGATATAGAACAGACTCTACATAAGACCGATGCTTCTATGCAGTTCCAGATGTTCTTAGGTATCAGGGATATAGCTAAAGAAGTAAAGAAGAAGATTCATTATCTCCTTGAGGATACTAATTATATGTCAACTTGTTATTGGGGAGATGTATGTGATAATATGTATAAAATGATGATTAATAAAGCTAGAAGTATACTGCGTAAGATCGGAGACTTACCTTCAAAGTAATCCTCTCTAAGGTTTTACAAGGATTACTATTAGTATATAATAAATAATGTAGAAATAAAATTTTAATAATATTTAACTATATGGCAAAAAAGAAAAAACCAACATTACCAGATCTGAGTAAGGTAGATCCTTTAGATGTGATCGATGTTACTCAGCTGGGCTCAAGCACTGATCCCTGTTTTGGTAAAGGGTATAATCTCTCTACTAAGGAATGCAAACTTTGTGGAGATTCAGAATTATGTGCTTTAAAGATGGCTCAAGTTTTAAAGATAACTCGAAAGGAACTTGAGGAAAAGAATCATTATAAAGATCTCGATACATTGGAAGATGTAGAGGGAATTAAGAAATATATGAGGAGCCTTAAACGTAAAGGACTTACTCGTAAAGAGATAGTTTCAAAATGTAATACAAAGTTTGAGGTACCTAAAAAGGATTTAAGGATAATTTTTAAACAGTTAAAGTAATATGGAACCAAGTTTTAAGTTTGTAAGAGTTCGAGATGTACATGTACCTACTCGAGCTAATCAAGGAGATGCTGGTGTAGATTTCTATGTACCAAATGATCTCACATTGGATGACATTATTAAGTGTAATACAAATACTTATGTAAATAATTTGATCTTTACTAGTAAAGATCAAATTATTGTACCAGCTGATGAAGTATATTGTTTTGTAGATGATGTAGATCCTGATGCAGAGTATCCTAAAGACTATATTGATTCTATTGTAATCGGACCTCATGCTACTTGTGTTATTCCTTCTGGTATTTGTGGTATATTAGAACCAGAAGCTAGTATGCTTCAAGCCAATGATAAATCTGGAGTATCTTCAAAGAAGAAGTTAAAGGTAACAGCTTCTATTATTGATTCTCCTTATACTGGAGAGATTCATCATGTAGTATTTAATACTAGTAATGAGCCAGTAAGAATTGATCTTGGTGAGAAGTTGGTACAGTATATTCATATTCCTATTTATCTTACTCAACCAGAAGAGATTAGTGATAGTGAATTTAATGAATTAAAAACAGAAAAAGAACTTAAATCAGGAAGAGGTTCTGATGGTATGGGTTCTGGAAAGGAGACGTTATAATATGGACATTAGAGATATCCGTGAACAAGCTCCTCTAGTTGACGATAAGCAATTAGAGGAAATCTATAACCTTCAAAAGAATCTGATGGAAGGTTATATTGGTAAGATTGAAAAAGATCTTCCTATGTACCCAATAGATGTTAACTCTAGAAGTGGTCAAGCAGTACTTAAGGATATGTCTGCTAGAGTAATTGAGGAAATTGGAGAAGGTTACGAATCAACTACTTATGCTCTTCAGTTACTTGGTAAGTATGGATTCAATAATAGTATTATGACTGATGAAGATCATACTATGTTATTGAATCATCTGCAGAATTCTAATGAGGAACAAGCTGATGCTATTGCTTTCTTTGTAGAGTTAATGTTATACTGTAATATCTTACCAGAGGATGTTTATAGATACGTACAGAATGTATTACTCAAGAAGTATCAAACTAATAAGAGGTTTTATTGGAACTTAGAATCTCTTATGGAGGTAGGTTTAGCATTACTTCAAGAGAGATTTGGAGATATAACTAGTGGTTTATATAGAGTAATAGAAGATGAGGACTTTGAAACTAAGGAAGAAGCTGATCATGTTTTCAGTTATATTCCTGGTTATAATTGCATAAGTTGGGATTTCCATGATAATGAAGCTAAATTAGCTTGGGAAGTAACTTACCATCTTTCAGTTGCTCGTAATTTCCTTAAAAATAAGCCTTGGAAACAAACTGGGGTTATGACAGATGAGAAAGCTTTACAAGAAGAAATCGTAATAGCTTTCATTGAGTATTTGGGTTATCTTAAATACTGTGGATTTACAGCTCAATCTGTTTATGTACTTAGATTTAAGAAACATAAGGTAAATGAATTTCGTCAAAAATCAAATTACTAATGGCTGGTTGGAATAGAGATATTGGTTTAGAGTTGAATCCAGAGGAGACTATACATCCTCTGGAATTCGCTACTTCACAGGAAGCTTGGGAGAAGTTAAATGAAGCTTTTCTCAGGCTTGATCCTGTGTTATTTGAAAAAGGTGGAGTAGCTAACTCAGGTGTAGCTGCATGTTATAATGTATTTGTTAAGATCAGAAAAGCTTGGGTAGATCCTGATTTTGATTTTGGTAGATTATTTAATTACACAGAAGCAAAATGGACGAGCTTGCTAAACAATTATATTGATTTTAATAAATTAGACCTCTTGAGAAGTAAATTACGCTTCTTAAAAGCAAAATATAATCAGAATTATAATATAAGTTACGTGTTTAATAATAAACATGATAACGGTAAGCAATGTTTATTAGCTGCTACCTTCTCTAAAAGATTCCAGGAGGATGTACCAGTAATTACTATGGTACTTAGAGCTTCTGAGATTACTAAGAGATTGATATTTGATTTACTCCTTATTCAGAGAATGTCAGAATATGTATATGGTCCTGATCAGACTGTACAGTTAAATATATTCGCTACTCAGATGTATGGTAATGTTGAAACCTTATTAATGTATCATACTCACAAACCTTTAAAGGTTGTAACTAAAGGAGTAAAGAATCCTTGGATCAAAGTATTAAAGAAGAAACTAAAGGATATACAACATAGTCCAGAAGAAAAATACTCTTCATTCAAGGTATTTTTTAGAAGTTTTAAAGTGCTTCGACCAGATTTATATCAGGATATCTATAAATCTATGTATGCAAAAGATTGTTTACTCGAATATGATGATATAGAGTATCCTGAAAATTGTATATCATACTCTCAGAGAAGAGCTTATAAACGTAAATTATTAAATAATAAAAAGAAATGAGAATTTATTGTAATGCTTATGAGTTAATGTCTGAAACAGGCAGAAACTTAATTGAAATGGGTCACATTGTAAAACCAAAGACCTATCAGAATAAAGTAATTGAAGGTAATGACGAAATGGTTACTAAAGAATTACTTTGTGAACAATACTGTTTAACTGATCTCCCAGATCCTCAATGGCTTTTTGTATATACTAAAGCTAAGGCTTGGGCTGATAAGGAATTCGAAGAAAGAGTTTCAGGTGTAGTAATTAATCCTGGTATGGCTTGGCAACTTCGTAAGGAGATGTGGGAAGAGTTCCTCGTTGAAGATATGGATGGTATTAAAAGATTTGATTATACTTATCCTGAAAGAATTAACCATGTGGTTAAGTATAAGGAACAGTATATGTCAAAACTTGAAGCTATTATCAGACTCCTGAAGGATGATAATGATACTCGTAAAGCTGTTCTTAATATCTTTGGAGAATATCCATCTGATGATTGTGATAGTAATTATTATGATGGTTCTGCTCGTATACCATGTTCAATGTATTATGATTTCTTAATTAGAGAAAATGCTAGGGGTGAAAAAGTCTTACATATATGCTATCATCAACGTTCTTGCGATTTCATTGGTCATGGAGGTGATGATATATATCTTGCTTGGAAATTAAAGGATTATGTAGCTGAGAAGGTAGGTATTAAATCTGGCTATCTTTATCATACTATTGATTCCTTGCATTCTTATAAAAAGGATTGGTGGATGTTAAAAACTTCACTAAATGATATTAAGTAATATATAGGGAGGAATTTTCCTCCCTATTAATGTATTAATTAGTTAGATATGAGGACAAAGTACAGAATTATAAGAAATGAGGAAGAGCTTGATAGATTGATTGATTGTTGTAAGAAAGTTGGTTATGCTTGTATAGACTTTGAGACTAACGCTGAGCCTATTTATAATAAGACTTTTAAAGCAACTATCCTTTCAATAACCTTCCAACCAGGATTTGGTTGTTCTATACCACTCCAACATCATGAAGCTAAAAAGAAAAAGTTTTGTGGTAAAAATTGGAATTGGAAGAAGATGCTCTTAAAATTCGGTCATGAAGTAATTGAGAATCCAGATATTGTAAAATGTTCATGGAATGGTAAATTCGATTTTCAGATCTTTGAATTGTACAGTATTTATTTAAGAGGTACCCTGATTGATGGTATGCTTGCAAAATATGTTCTCAATGAGGAAAGACCAAATGGTTTGAAGGATATGGTTAAGAGGTATTTACCAGAGGCTGCTGGTTATGAATCAGATAAGGGCTTTGATAAATTACCTTGGGATAAAAAACCTTTGGAGGATCTCTGTAAATATGGCTGTCAAGATACTGATTATACTTATAGATTGTGTATTTTCTTCGAGTTTAGACTTATTGAATTAGGTTTGTATGATTTATACAGAAACTTAATTATGCCTGCTAGTAGAGTATTACAAACTTGCGAGGCAAATGGTTTATATATGGATAGAAAGTTTAATCAAGAACTTTTAAAAAGTTATAAACCAAAGATAGATAAGGCAAGAGAAACTTGTATGAATCTACCTAAAGTTAAAAGATTTCAGAAATGGTATTCTCAACAGAAAATAAATAAATATCTTAAAAGTATACAAGATGAGCTTGATGAATTAGATCCTAATGATCCTAAAGATAAAAGAAAAATAGCTTCAAGGGAACAAAAGATTTCTAATATAGAAGCTGGTATATTTACTACTAAGAAAGAGCAAGAGTTAATAAGACCAGTTAATCTTGGTAGTCCTGTAGATTTACCTACTCTTATGTTTAGTGAGGAAGGTTTTAATATGCCTATTATTAAATATACGGTTGATAAGAAAACAGGTAAAGAATCAAATAAACCAAGTACTGATGAGGAAACTCTTACTGAATTAAGATTAAAGTTTAAAAATCCAAAATCTCCAAAAGCAATTTTTCTTGATTCATTACTTGAGTTAAGAGGTTTGGAGAAGATGTATAAAACTTATATCCTTGGTTGGTCCGAAAAGGTACAGGATGATGATTGTCTTCATGGTAGGTATTTGATACATGGTTGCGTTACAGGAGATACTATGTTAGTTGGTAGTGAAAAAGATATTCGTATAGATTCTATATGTCCTAAAGAAATAGGTGTTAAGAATATAGAAGATCAGGATATTTGGGTATTATCTCATGAATGTACTTGGGAACAAGTTACACATACTATCAATAAAGGTAATTTACCTACTTATAGGATAGTAACTACTGAAGGTAAAGAATTAAGATGTACTAAGAATCATAAGTTATTAACTCCTTTTGGTATGAAAAGAGTTAGTTATATATATAGACATAATCTACCTATAATAATGCACGATGTGTCTAGATTAAACATAGAACATTTTGAAACAGGTAAATCTTCAAAAGAAGTTATATATAAAGAAATACCAAATTGGCCTGGTTATCTAGCTTCTAATGAAGGTAAGATTTATTCTGTAAAAGTTATAGGTAGTAGAGGTGTATTAGATTATAACCATCCACATGAATTAGTACCAAGATTAATTAAAGGTGGGTATCATGTTTATCTAAGAAATAATACAAAAAAGAAATATGCTTTTAATGTTTCTAGGTTGATATGGGAAACTTTTAAAGGAGTTATTCCAAAAGGTTTCGTAATAGATCATATTGATTGTAATCGTACTAATAATATATTAGAGAATTTACAATGTATATCTTATTCTGATAATACTCGTAGAGCTTATGGTTTAACTAGAAAAGCTTATACTAATTGTGGTATTAATGGTAAAACTATAACTAATACTCAAGATGTAGGTAGTATCTTATACGAATATTCTCAAGGTTATACTCAACAGCAATTAGTTGATAAATATGGTATATCTCAAAAACAAATAAGTAGAATAATAAATAAGAAGGCTTGGAAATATATCTATATATCTCATATTGAAAAGTTAGAGTATCTTGGAGAACTACCAATTTATGATTTATCAGTAAATAATAAACATAGTTATGTTACTAGAAGTAATTTTATAAATTCTAATACAGATAGTGGAAGATTAAGTTCTCAGGAACCAAATATGCAACAGATACCAAAAACTTCTGTAGACCCAAATATTAAGAATCAATTGGTAGCTAAACCAGGAACTCTTTATTTGGTATGTGACTTCTCTCAGGCTGAGTTAAGAATCATGGCTCATCTATCTGGAGATGAAACTTATCTTAATGCTTTCAATAGTGGTCAAGATCCTCACTTAGCTATTGCTGCTAAGAAATATGGAATTCCTTATGAAGAAGCTTATAAGATATACGATGATGAAAATCATCCTGATCATGGTATTTGGAAAGTTAGAAGAAAACAAGCTAAGCAAATT
This sequence comes from uncultured Romboutsia sp., assembly GCA_937880075.1. Lineage (GTDB taxonomy): Bacteria > Bacillota > Clostridia > Peptostreptococcales > Peptostreptococcaceae > Romboutsia. Next base: position 68,484 of record CALFLM010000093.1, read on the forward strand.
GCTTTCGGTTTGATTTATGGAATCGGAGCTAAGTTGTTAGCTGTAAAACTTTCAGATCCTAAATCTGGTTTAATTGTAACACCAGAAGAAGCTCAAAAGGAAATGGATATATTCTTTAAGCAACATCCTAAGCTTAAGACTTTCAAAGCAAAGCAGGAGAAGTTCTTAAAGAAACATGGTTATCTTAGATCACTATTTGGTAGAAAGAGAAGATTACCTCAAATTTATAGTGATAATAAACAGGATCAGGCTTATGCCATACGATTAGCTTTAAATTTCCCTTGTCAATCTGCTGCTTCAGATATGACTTTATTTGGTAGTGTATTAATTTATTATATGATGAGACAAGGTAAGTTACCGATGATGCAAGAAGTAGCTACAGTGCATGATGCAACCTATAATAACACTGATCCAAATTATATTAATATCTGGACGGTACATACTATGTGGGAAATCTTTAGTAACCCAAGTACAAAGAATTTCTTTGGTTTCCAGATTAGTGATGTAACTATGGATATGGATTATACCATTGGTAGAACTATGGCTGAGGAATTACCATTCATTCCGGGTTATGATTATAACAAAATGTTACAACCAGATTTTTCGGTAGAAGAATATATGGAAGAACATAAGAAATATAAGGGTATCTCAATAGCAGATTTCCCTAAGTTATATAAAAAAGAAATGAAAGCTTATAGGGAATCTTGGGTTAAATATAAGGATTTTAAACATGTAAAGAAATGCGGAATTTTGTAACAGGTAATATACCTGACTTCCCAGAATATTATATCACTAAAAATGGTAAACTATATTCAAAATGGTCTGGTGTATTGAAATTAAAATCCCTTAGTAGGATTAAGAATAATGGTTATGTTATACAAACATTACATAATAAGTCTGGTTTAAAGAAAACATTTGGTATACATCAATTAGTTGCTTTGGTTTATATACCCAATCCAGATAATAAAACTTGTGTATGTCATAAGGATAATATAAGAACTCATAAATAAAGAGAATAGTAATCAAATGGTAGTTGATGGTAGGCATTATATACCTCCTAATAAACTAACCCATAATGATATTAGGAATCTATATAATGATAGGATTTCTGGTATGTATATCAAGGATTTAGTTATTAAATATTGGATAAGTAGAATGACTACCTATAAATATTTAAAGCAATATGAAAAAGATTTTAAAAGAAGGATCAAGGTTTAGGATAAAATGTCCTTACTGTGATTGTGAGTTTGAATATGATTCAAATGATATATTTTATGGTGATGTTCTTGGTGGAGCAGCAGTATCATGTCCAAGTTGCCATAATATATTAAATCATAAAGATAGTTTAAGGTCTAATATAACAACTGAACAATTATGAAAGTAGATATTAATAAATTAAAGGTAAAGTTTCAAGGTAAAATCCTAGAAATAGATTTAAATAAGGAGTTATCTATCAACGAAGATATTATAAATTCCCAGTTAATGGATTCTCCTACTAGTTATTATGTATTATCTTCCTTGAGAGATTATTATATAAAGAAAAGAAATGCTCTAGCAAGAGAAAAGGAAGCTGCCTATTCCGATCTTTGGGTCTACTTTAAAGATTCAAATGAAAAATGGAATAATGATTATGTAACTAACAAAGTTTTATCTTCTAGAAAATATTGTTCAATATGCAAACGTTATATGAAGATTGAAGCAAAAGCTAATCAGTTTATCTCATTATGTAAAGCTTATGAGACCAGAACTGATATCTTGAGGACTATTAATGCCAATCTTAGAAGAGGTTAGTGATAACTATTATAATATAAATAATTTAATTTAAAGAATAAAGATATGTATTTCAAACAGATTTTCATCTCAGCTTTAGTAGCTGAAAAACTTAGTAATGTTTTACAATCAGTAGGTTGTCCAACTGAGAATCGAGTTTTAATCTTTAGTCCTAAGGATCAAGAGATTAAACAAGGTGGTATTATTATCCCTGGTCAGGTAAAAGAGGGAGTACCTCGTAAGGGTGTTGTTATTCTCTCTGGTTTTATTGATGAACAGTATGCTTCATATAAACCCCTAGTTCAGACTGGTAGAATTCTTACTTATGGTATGTATGCTGGTAAGGAACTGGATTTTGATCCTGATTTGTTTAAAGAGGCTGGTATAGAAATTGACCTTGATCAGAATCAGTTTACTGTATTATCAATTAACGAAATTATTTACTCAGAAATTAATAAGTAATTATGAAAAAAGATATTAAGAAGAAAGTTTCTACTGGTGGTAAATCTACCAAAGAGAAGATGCTTGCACGTAAAAAGCAATTAGAATCTAAAGGTTCAGGTAGTGGTTTGATATTCCCTAAGGAGGGAACTATTCGAATTAGAATTAAATCACCTGGTGATGATCAGGAACTTGGTATGGAAGTAATTCAGTTCTATATTCCTGGTGTTGGTGGTATTATTTCTCCTGCTACTTTTGATGAGCCTTGTCCATTTATGGAAAAATATGAAGAACTTAAAAGTTCTAAGGATGAGGATGATAAGGAGTTGGCAAAAAAACTTATTCCACGTAAACGTTTTGTAATCGGTGGAATTATTTATGAGGATGATAAGGGTTCTAAGGTTGCTTATGATGGTCAGAATCGAGGAGTTCTTATTGCAGGTCAAGTTTATCAGGATATTATTGATCTTTACCTTGATGAGGATGAAGCTGGTGATATGACTGATCCTATTACTGGTTACGATATTAAGATTGTAAGAACAGGCTCCGGTAAATTCGATACATCTTATTCAGTAAGAAATTGTAAATCTTCTAAACTTGATAAGAAATATCGAAGTGAACTTAATCTTGAGGATATTGTCCGTAATCAGATTAAATCTTATGATGAACTCGAGGAAGAGCTTAATAAGTTCCTCAATGAAGTTCCTGATGATGATGAAGATGATAAACCAAAGAAAAAGAAGGTGTCTTCAAAAGATACAAAGAAAAAGAAGAAATACCATTCTGATATTTAATTAAATTATGTTGTTAAGAAAGAGAGGTATTCAGAAATGGGTATCTCTCTTTTTCATTTTAATCCCTATTAATTATGGCAAAGAAATCTAAGGTTGGTTTAAAGGTACCAACAAAAAATGAACTTTTAAGAAAGTATGGTGAATCCATTAAATTAGCTTCAGAAACTAAGGAAACTAAGCTATGGTTACCTTCTACTTTCTTTGCATTAAACTATCAGTGGGGAGGAGGAATCCCTTTTGGTAAATCCGTAGAAGTGGCTGGTGAAGAATCTTCTGGAAAATCATTAATAGCTTATAACTTTGCATACGCTACTCAACAGCTTGGTGGTCATGTTATTTGGGTAGATGCTGAACAATCTTGGATGAATTCATGGGCTGAAGCTAATGGAGTAGATCCTGATAAAGTTACAGTAATTAATGATACTAGAATCGAATATGTATCTGATGCTGTAGCAGATATAGCAATTTATATCAGATCTCAGCTTACTCATAATGAGCCTATTCTCTTGGTAGTTGATTCTATTGCTGCTATGGACTGTTCTGATAACATTGATTCAAAGATGGTAGATGGTAAATCAGAAATGGGTGGAAGAGCAAAAGCTCTCTATAAGTATTTCAGAATTAGAACCGAGTTATTTGTAAAGCTTGGTATAACCCAAATTTATATTAATCAATTAAGAACCGCTCTTAATGTTGGTTTTGGTAAAGATAATACTACTACTACTGGAGGAGCTGCTCTTAAGTTCTATGCTTCAATTCGAGTAGCTTTTTATGCTGGTAGGTCTATTACTGTTAAGCATAGGGGTAAAGAAAGAAAAGCTGGTAAATTGGTTACTATACGTTTATTAAAGAATAAAGTTGCTCCTCCTAGACCTACTATTAGTAAGTGTCCTGTATACTTTAACCCTAATTTTCATGAAGTTGGTTTCGATAGAGTATTTGCTCTAGAGGATACTCTAGTAGAAAATGATATTATTGAAAAGAATGCTGGTGGAACTTATTCTTATAAAGGTAAGAAACTCTGTAGAGGAGAAGAAAAATTCCAAAAGCTTCTTGAGGAAGACGATGATTTACGTAGAAAACTTTTACGTAAGGCTGAGATAAATACAATTGGTACTACTAGGAAGAAACTTGAGGCTTTAGGAGATGTAAATTATTTCCCAGTTGATGGTGTAGAATATGAATCACAAAATGATGAGGAGGAAGATTATGAAGAGGAGTAAGGATCAGGTAGGTGGAACTCATTATCAAACCCTTGATATAGAACCAGTAGAGTTATTCGTAAAATTTAATCTCAATTGGTTTCAAGGAGAAGTAATTAAATATTGTTCTAGATTCCAAAGGAAGAATGGTAAACAAGATTTGTTAAAAGCTATTCAAGTTTGTGAATTAGCTAATAATCTTGGTTTAAGTTCTAAGCCATTATTTCCAATTGAGTTGGATTTACATTTCTTAAACTTGTATACTTCTCAGTTTGAATATAAGGAAGTACTAAATGATATTATTAATTATTTGTTAGTTGATAATAACTATCTGTTAGCTGGTGCTAAGGTAGTAGATTTAAAGAATATGTATTATGAGTAAGAAAGAAAGAACTAGATCATTAAATAAATTATCTACTATGTCTTGGGAATCTCCCATATTTAAACATGGTTCAGGTAAATATCAAAATCATGTCTTTGATGATAATATTCCAGGATATCCAGGATATTATATATCTAAAAGAGGGGTTCTATATAGTAGATGGGATATAAATGGTAAAGGAGTATTAAAAAAGAGGTACCATAAAAAGGTACCTCACTTAAATAAAAATGGTAGATATATAATAGGTTTGAGTCAACCTGGTTTAGGTACTACTAAGTGGCTAATACATAGGTTAGTAGCTTTAGTTTATATACCTAACCCAGAAAAATTACCTTATGTATGTCATAAGGATAATGTACCTACAAATAATTCAGTTAGTAATCTATACTGGGGTACTCAGAAAGATAATATGAGTCAAGCTTCTATGGAAGGACGACTACATCAAAAGAAAGGTAAAGATAGTATTAATTATAAAGGTACCGAAATACAACGTAGTTATATACCACGTTTGATAGAACTTGGTTTTACTCGTAAAGAGATTTCTGAGATAATGAATTTAGGTTATCAAATAGTTAGTGATTTTTATAATAAATGGAAAGGGTTTAAACATGAGTAAAAAACATATTTTGATAGTGGACGGTTGTAATTTGTTACATCAGTCTTTTCATAAATTTGAAAAGCTTAAGTCTACTGATGGTAGACCTTCTGGAGCAATATTTGGATTTTTTAAATCCTTACATATGTACATTGATCGTTTTAACCCAAAAGAGGTTTATATCACTTTTGATAATGGTCATTCTGAATTTAGGGATAAGTTAAATCCTAACTATAAAGGTCATAGGAAAAATATTTCTATTGATTATGAATCTTTGCAATTACAAAAGGCAGAGATTATGAAGATCCTAAGGTATCTAAGAATTAATTATATCTTTGATAAGAATAAATCTTATAATTATGAAGGAGATGATTTCTTAGCATACCTAGTTTTAAAGAAATTTAATAATGATAAAGTTACCATAGTATCTTCAGATAAGGACTTTAACCAATTAATTTCCTCATCAGTAAAGATATTTAATCCTAGAAAGGAGCAATATGTTCGAGAAGATAATTGTAAGGACTTATTTGAATATTCTCCAGATGAGACTGTAGATTACCTTTCATTGGTTGGTGATAAATCTGATGATATTGAAGGTTATCCTGGTATGGGTCCAAAGAAAACAAGAACTTTTCTTGATAAATATGGTAGTATAAAGAATTACCTCAAGGATCATGATGATGAAAAGATGAAAGCTGTTTATGAAAAGAATAGGCAACTTATTGATCTTAAGTGGTATATAAAGAATATCCCATTGAAGAGTTTACCTATGAAAAGGTATAAGGATAAAAACCTTAAACTAGAAAAGTTCAAAGAGATATGTATCACTTACTCTTTAGCATCTTTCATGACAAATAATTTTATAAAAGTATTTCAAGAACTAAAATTAAAATAATATGAGTAGAATAATGTTAGCCGGTCCAAGCGGCATAGGTAAAACAACTTTTGCAAATATAATTGCTAGAGATTATGAGTTAGAGTTTCAATCTGGTAGTATGAGAACTCTTATGCCTGATATGAAAGAGGTATCTCATGCTGATATGTTGAAAGAAGATAAAAAAGTACAGTATCAAAAAGATTTCCAGTTACTTAATCTTCGTAATAAGAAGTTTGAGAATATGGAAAATTATGTAACTGATCGTAGTTACCTTGATTCTGCAGCTTATTTTATTTTTAAGCAAAGTAATTTCCAACCACAGTGTGAGATAGATCATTTCATAGACTTATGTAAGATGTTATTATGTAAGCAATGTGATAAACTTATCCTTTTTGATTTCCCTACTTATATGATTAAGGATTGGGTAATTGAGGATGATGATAAACGTATTACTAATAAGTATTTCCAACATCTGATTTCTGGTATCATGCTTCAGGTTCTTAATATATGGGGAGCTAATATTCGTGAGGAGATATTTAAATATATGGATCAATTCTGGAGAGCTCCAAAACCATATAAACATGGTTTTGGTATTGGTAAATTAGAAAGTATCTATGGTTCAGTAGATATTTTAGTTCTTCATGAGGCATCTTTTGAAGTTCGTCAAGAAATTATTAATAACTTTATAACAGGTAAGTTATGTCAAAAGTAATAGCTGTAGCTTTTTCAGATTTACACTTAAATCTGTGGGCTAAGTTCAATAAAGATTATAAAAGGACCCAGGATTCGTTCCGGGTCCTTTTTAAGATTATTGCAGAATGCGAGAAATATGATGTTCCTGCTTTATTCTGTGGAGATTTCTTTCATAAGCCAGAAAACTTGGATCAAGAATTAGCTTTGATGGTGAAGGACTTTTTAGATAAGGTATATAAAAAACATCCAAAGTTCCAGATGTTCTGTATAGAAGGTAATCATGATATTAAGTTAATAAATAACCTAATAGTTGATACAAAATCGAAGGTTACTGCAAGAGGTTGGTTAAGTTTTTTCGAAAATGATCACCCTATAACCATTTTATCCCCAAATACTCACCCAGCTTTTCTTGATATGGATTATATGGTATATGGAGTTCCTTACATAGATCATAATATTGGTTTAAGTAAGTACTTAAAAACCTTAAGATTAAAAGATGGTTTTAAAAATATACTCCTTCTTCATACAGATTATCCTGGAGCTAAAGATACAGATGGTAGAGTAGTTGATTCTGCTGAGAATATTAATCTTAATATGTTAAACCGTTTCGACTTAGTATTATGTGGTCATATACATAAACCACAAAGATTAAGTAAGAAGGTTTATATGTTAGGAGCCCCTATTCAACAGAGAAGAACCGATAAAGATTGTAAAATGGGTTATTGGTTAGTGATGGATGATTTATCTATGAAATTTGTTGAATTAAAAGGTTTTCCTAAATTTATAGATGTAGAATCAGAAGATGAAGTTAAGGATGATGGTAATTATTATACTGTTATCCCTAAGAAATCTAGTGAAAAAGTTAATACTAATCATAAGATTACTAAGACTCTTTCTAAAAAGAAACTAGCAAAGAGGTATCTTAAGGAGAAAGGTATTAAAGATAGAGGTAAAGAAGATTTATTAATTAAAATCCTTAAAAAATCAGAGGTATGATAACATTATTAAGTGTAAACATAGAAGGTTATTGTTCAATATGTGAACCTACTCATTTACAATTAAATCAAGGTTGTACTATATTGATTAAGGCTCCAAATGGTAATGGTAAATCAAGTATCTTTGGTGCCATAGTTTGGTGTATATATGGTAAATCTCTAAAAGGTATTTCAGATGTAAATACTTGGAAAGAAGTTCAACCTAAAGATTATTCTGGTACTAAGGTAGAAGTATTTTTCCAAAGAGATAATGAGGTATATAAAATAGTTAGATGCCAGAATTATAAGAAAGTTCTTGAGGATGGAGCTAAAGGTAATAATCGTTTGATATTTTATGAAAATGGCGATCCTGTAAATATAAAAGGTAAGATACAATTACAAGAAAGGATCATTTTAAAACTCGGACTAAGTTATCAGCTCTTCATGAACTCTATCATGTTTGGTCAAGGTTTACATAGATTAATTACTGAATCAAATTCTGACAAGAAGAAACTATTTGAAGAGATTTTCGATTTGAATTTCCTGAATATAGCTAAAGGTATAGCTCAAGAAGATAGAGAAAATATTCTCTATGAGGCTAATCAAGTAGAACATAAAGCCCATATGTTACAGCAGGAAATAGAAAGTACTAAGGGTACCTATTTTGAATTACGTGAAAGAGAGAGATCATGGAAAACTACTATTCATAGAGAACGTAGAGAATTAAGAGAAAAGAAAAAGAAACTAATTGATCAGTTAAGAAAAGAGAAAAGAAAAGTTACTGAGGAGATAGATTTAACTTTAGATGTAAAGGTTAAAAACCAAAGTAAATTGGTAGTTAGTTTAAAAGAAAAACTAAATAATGCCAGAAGCTTGTCTAAGGTTCCTCTAGAGGATTTTATAGATACTATCTTAGAGTTAATGAATAATAAAAAATATGATGAAGCTTACAAATCTATTTTGAAGATTAAAAAGGCTTTCGGTAAAATAACTAAGTATCAGGATGAGTTAGAGCAAGCTAATGATAGATTATATGAATTAAAAGAAACCAGGAATAAACTTGATGATATCAAAGATACCTGTAATGAATATGCTACGGAGATTGTACGAATTGATTCAATGCTGATGAAATTAGGCAAAGAGAAGTTAAAAGTACTTTCACCAAAATATAAAGAGAAGTGGCAAAGTTTTAAGAAGAAGTTAAGAAAGGTAGATGAAGACTATCATAATAAGTTAGGAGAGCTTAAAGATTATGAATGGTTATTAAATGATCCTCTTGGTAATAATGGTATTAAAGCTTATTTATTCGATTCAAGCTTGGATTTGTTAAATCATACACTAGATAGTTATTCTGAAGTATTAGGTTTTAGAATATCTTTCGAAATAGATTTAGGTTCAACTAGAAAAGATTTTGTTACTCTCATAGAAAGAAATGGTATAATCATAGATTATGATGAACTTAGTGGTGGAGAAAAGCAGGTTTGTAATTTAGCTATGGCTTTTGCTATGTTCGAATCTATGTCTGCTGCCAGAGGTATAAATATAGCTTTCTTAGATGAGGTATTTGAATCTTTGTCATCAGATAATATAGAGATAGTAATAAATCTTATTCGTCATATTTTTGAAAATAAGACTCTGTTCCTAATTACCCATCATGATAGCATACCTTTATCTCACTCCAAGATCTTGCAAGTGGAAAAACAAAATGGTCTAACTTACCTTAAACAACTATAATTGATTATACAAGACAAAATCAATTATAGTTATGGCAAATAGTAAAAAGAAAGGAAACAGATTTGAGCTCAAAGTCTCAAAATGGTTTACGGAATTCTCTGGTTATAAGTTCCAGAGAGTTCCTTATTCAGGAGCTAATCATATTAATAGAGATTTAGCTTCTGATATTATGTGTAGTGATGAGAGACATGCTCATCGTTGTAAAATATCTATAGAATGTAAATCCTATAATGATATAAGATTTGAGCATGTTTTACTTGGTAATAAAAGATGTAAAATCATACAATTTTGGAATCAGGCTTCTGATGATGCTAAGAGAGCTAAAAAGATCCCTATTCTTTGTATGAGGTATAATTCTATGCCAAGAGATGAATTCTTTTTCATAGTAGACTGTAGATTAATTAAAGTATTAAATACTAAGCAATTAGAACATAGTTTAACTTTGAAAGGTAAAGGAATTCCTACTTTATATGTTTTCATGGCTTCTGAAGTATTAAAGTATATTGATTATAAAAATATACATAAGGAGGCTAAAGTACAATGTAAAACTATTTATAAGTAATAATTATGGCACATCGTATTCATCGTTTTAAATATTGTATAATTTACATTGAAGATAAGTATTATGAATCTATTAATAGTGACCTCCATAAACGTGGGTACGATGATATCGAAGCAATTGTACCAACAGTTACTATTTTAAAAGGTTCTACTTCAAGAGGTAAGTTAATTTATAAGAAAGAGCCTATCTTATTCAATTTTGGTTTCTTAAAGATGCCATCAGAGAAAACCGTAGATAGGAATTTCTTACGGGTATTATCTAAAAGGATCCCAGGTATTAGAGGATTCTTAAAAGATACTTCATCTCTCCATCCCAGAAAAAAGAAAAGAGCTAGAGTAGAGAATCTTGATATTTGGGATGATTTTTCTCTTGTAGCTTGCTGTACTCGAAAAGAGGTAAGAAGATTTTTAAAAATACAGGATGAGAATAAAAGATTCTCTGTAACTGACCTAGTAAGTATAAAGCCTGGAGATTATGTAAATCTGAAAGGTTATCCGTATGAAGGTGTTGATGCAACTGTTTTAGAGGTAGATCATAACACTAAGAAAGTAAAACTCCTAATGTATCCTCAGAATGGTAAGTTAGAGGTTTGGTTACCTTTTGATAATGTTATCTATTCTGTTTATCAGAATTATGATCCTAGAAAACTCTATGTAGACCAGCAAGGATACGATCCTAATGGTATAACTCAAGAACAAATTGATAAAGTATTAAGCATAAGACAATCATGATGAACGAAGCTCAGCAAAAAGCCTGGAGTTGTTTAACTAAAGTTGAACAACAATCCTTATTCTTACATACCTCAGAAGGTAAATCTTCTTGGGAAGCAGGAAGTATGATGAATATATCTCATTATAAATATATCGAGATACGTGAAAGGTCAGAAAAATTCTTTAGAATGTTTGCTGACTTCTTTGAAAAACATAATTCTATATTTAGACCTGATTGTCCTTGTGAGAGAAACTTTCAGGATTTTATAGAAGGTGTTATAGAACATCGTTTAAAGAAACGTGATGCGGTAGTTTATACTGGAGATTCCACTCAACATATTACTAAGGTAAATAGGAAAAATCTTATTAGAAATATGAAATACCTTAAAGAATCCGAAGATAATTGGGATTTAGATTCTATGAGATTAATATTTGAGTTTGATAGGTGGAATAATTTTAGAATCTTACCTTCAATCCTTCAACAGCCTTCTGCATTTAAACGGAGACTAAACAAGAAAGATAAGATATATATTAAATATCTTTTAGAGCGTATACCTACTTGGGTTCTAGAAAAGTTAAAAGAAAGGTTCTATTATAAAGTAAAACCTTCTAAAAAGAAATGGTGGGTTGCTTTAATATCTCCAGATTTATATACTGATGGTTATTACTTATTACCAATAAGACCAGAAGATGAAGTACTCAATGAGATGAATAGATTTTATATCTATGTCTTTGATGATAAAGAAGATGCCGATACATTTGGTTATTTAGTAACTTCTTTTTATGAGAGAACTGCTAAAGTTATAGCAGGTCAAAAGTTTTGGCCAGAATATAGGTATTTAGTACAAAAGGCTATTAATTATAATGCCGTAAACAACATTGAATTCAATGTCAAGAGACTTGATAATGCCTATAATATAAAACCAAAACGTAAATCAAAGAAGAAGTCTTTGAAAGACACTTCCGAAACAAGAGTATCAGATCCTAAGCTATTTTATAAATAAATGCAATTTTATTTGCATATTTAAAATAAAAGTAGTAATTTTGCAGCAGATTTAAAAAGTAACAATAAAATATAAATAATATGGCTAAAGCGAAGAAAACATCTCTCAACAAAACCAGAGAAAAGTATAACTTTCTCGGTATTGCAGGTAGAAATATGACTTATAAGGATATTAAACGAAAAGCTATTATCCTAGGAATTCCATTTCCTGATACATTAAGTGCTTCTATTGGTTCTCTTTTAAGTTATATCAATACAACAACAAATAAACCAGACAAATCATTAATTGATAAGTATGATGATTGGATGGATAAACAGTTAGCAGATTCAGGTATTCCTAAAAACGATCCGCTTCGTAATTCAAGATTAAGACTTGGGTTTCTCGGAGAAGAAGACGAATTAGGAGAAAGAAAAAGAAAAAGAATCCCTGGAATTAAGAAATCTAGGGAAAAGAAACCACCAAGAGAAAGGGATTTATTTGGTTTAGTGAAAGGCACTAAGAAATCTTATGCTTGGGAATTAACTGCAAGAGGATATTCATTGGATAGAATCGGAAGAAGAATGAAAAAGAAATTCCCAGATGCTAATGATAAATCTATTTCATTATGGTCAAGAAATTGCAAACGTTATATGAAGAAAAATGGCAACCCATACGAAAAGGAAGAAGAGAAGGAGTAGGGATAGAGTATCCCAACTCCAACTAAATAAGGTTAAATATCTGGATAACCCTAGAAGGATATTACCTAATATGTATTATGTATGGCAATATTATAATCATAAGGATAGGAAAACTATATCCGTGGTTACTGAACAGAAATTATATAAGAAACATATTTGTGCTGTACCTTACTTTACAAGGTATCATGCTAAGGATATATTGCTTAATAAATTTGGTACAACCATTTCTGATTGTCATATCATAAAAGGTAAACGTCTAATTAGGCAAGGTATTACAGAAATAGATGGCCCAAAGAAAAGATTATTTTCAGTAAGGCATAAAGGACGTTGGTATAAGGTAAGGAGATTTAGATATCCAATTGAATGGAGATTATTTCCTAATGCTAGGTCCTTTAAGATTTCAATGTATAACTATTTCTTTAACCATACTAGAAAAGAGTTTGATGATCATTATAAATCTATCTATATAGGTGAAAGATATGGTCTAGATAAATCTACAAATGTTTCTAGGGGTTATGCAGTAAAAAGAACCTTATATAGGCTTGATGGAGATAATGAAGCCCTTTCTGATGAAGATGTTAACAACCTTCAAAAGAAATGGGATAACTATAAAACATTGTTTATAAATCCAAAAGATAAAGATAAATGGAAAAAGGTATTATAACTCATTCATATGATGATCCTTTTAAGGATAAATCGGTTAAACTCCTAACCTATTTAAATAATAATATAATATGGGAAGAGGAAATAACCTTTCAGTCAAAAGAAGAATTTCAAACACTTCTTGGAAAGGTTAAACAATTTAACAATGATTCCACTAATCAAAAAGATAAGAGGACTCAGAGAATTATAAATATATAAGTTTAACATTTTAAAAACATTACAATTATGGCTAAGAAAAAGGAAGCTAAGAAAAAGGAACTTAAGGTAGTTAACGAGGAAGTTATCAATGGTGCTAAGATCATCACTTATGAGGATGGTTCAGTAGATATCATCCCTGCCGTTATTCATCTTACTGCTGAGCAGGCATCAGATCTCTTCAATTCTGATGATGAGGATGATGATGAGGATGATGATGAGGATGATTCTGATGAGGATGATTCTGATGAGGATGATTCTGATGAGGATGATTCTGATGAGGAT